>JAYUWZ010000794.1:0-3125 GCA_043753265.1 Verrucomicrobiaceae bacterium | reverse complement strand
CAGGACAACTCGGGCGGCTCATTTGCAGGCGTAATCGAAAATGGAGCGGGCACAGTCAACTACGTGAAACTCGGCAACGGCACGCAGACCTTCGCCGGGGCGAGCACTTTCACCGGCACCACTCAGATTCTCGGCGGCACACTCGCCATCACCGGCAGCCTCGCCGGCAGCACGGTCTCGGTGTCCACAGGTGCCACCCTCGCCGGCGACGGCCCCGTGGGCGGCCTCGTCGGTGGTGTCGGCTCCATCATTTCACCCGGCGTGGCAGGCACAGCCACGCTGGCGGTGACCGGCGCGCTCTCGCTTGATGGAGGCAGCCTGGCATTGCAGCTCAATGGCGACTCTATCGGCACATACGACCAGCTCAGCGCAACGGGAACGATCACCCTGGTGTCTGATGTCGCGCTCAATCTCACGCTCGGCTTCACCCCGGAGACGGGCGATGCCTTCACGATTCTGAACAACTTGGGAGCCAGCTTTATCACAGGTAGCGGGCTCTTCACCTTTGGCGGGGAGCCGCTCAGCGAGGGCGAGTTCTTCACCCTCGGCGGGCAGGACGCGTCAATCAGCTATCAGGGCGGCGATGGAAACGACGTGGTCATCACCGTGCCCGAGCCTGCGGCGGGCGCATTCCTGCTGCTCGGCGGCCTGGCGATGCTGGCACGCAGGCGACGGAGTGTTGCGTAGGCATCACGGAAGTGAGTATTCGGGTAACTGGCAGTTCTAGAAAACGCAGGCGAAGCCCTGGAGTGCGTGTGGCAAGCCTAGGCGCGACACCGCCTTTGGATGGGATTGCGGGTGGGAGAGACTCACTTGGTTGATTTGGTTGGCCCTTCGGTTGGAGCGCTGGTTTCCGTAAATGAACCATCATTCGCAGGGCGAAGGCGGTGTCGCGCTTAGGCTTGCCACACGCACTCCAAGGCTTCGCCCGCGTTTTCGTCGGCTCTCTTTAGCTAGCTCAACACCAGCGGCCCGCCCGCACTGAGATCCTTGTTACCAAAGGTCGGGATATGATGCCCGAACGCATTGGCAATGGTGACCCAGAGGCGGTTGTGCGCGATGCCGTTGAACTGGTGAGCCTGGCCCAGCTTGAAGCCGAGGCCGCCGCCGAGGAAGACGAACGGGATGTTGTCGTGCGAGTGGCTGTTGCCTTTGCCGAGCTCGTTCGTCCAAATGATGGTTGTGTTGTCGAGCATCGTCCCGCTGCCACCGGGCTCAGGGATGGCATCGAGCTTGCGCGCAAGCGAGGCGAGCTGCTCGGCAAACCAGATGTTGATCTTCACCAATTTCTCCTGCGCCGCGGCATTGCTGTCGGGCTCGTGCGAGAGCGAGTGGTGGTTGTCATCGATGCCCAGCCAGCGCATGCGGGCCTGGCCCACGGAGTTTGTGAAATCCAGCGTGGCCACGCGGGCGAGATCGTTTGCAAACGCGTTCACCAGCATGTCCGCCTGCATGGCGCTCACCTTGGGCATGCCGTCGTTGTCGATGGGCACGCCCTGCTCCAGCACTGGCGGCGGGAAGCGCAGCTTCTGCCCCGAGGAGGATTTGAGCTCCTTCTCCATCTCGCGCACAAAAGTGGTGTGCTTGTCCAGCAGGCCGCGCTCCTCGGAGTTCAGCCGCGAGGCGATCACACCCAAGTCGTCCTTCACCTCGTCGAGCACGCTGCCGAGACTCTCGCCGTCCTTCAACTGGCCGTACAGCTTTTCAAACAAATCGTAGGGATCGCTCACCGGTGCGAGTGGCTGGTTGGGCCCGGCGTACACCCAGCGCGTCCAGGGGTCCGCGCGATTCGGCACCGCCACGCCGATTTCCAGCGAGCCAAAGCGCGTGGCTGTTGCGGGATTTTTTTGCAGGAATTTGCGGATTTCCTGATCGATGGAAAGGTCCTTCGCCCAGCCTGCCGGCTTGTCGCTGCCGCCCTGGATGTTCCCCGGGAATAGCTCGATGCCCGTGAGAAGGCAGCTCATCCCGCGCATGTGCCCATCGCCATCGCCGCGCACCTTGTTGGAGATGCCCTTCAGCGTCATCATGCGGTTCTTGAACGGCTCCAGCGGTGCGAGGATGCGCTTCAGCGTGAATTGTCCGCCCACCTCATCCGGCCAGAACTCGGGCATCACCACTCCGTTCGGGCTGAACATGAAAATGATGCGCTGCATCTTCGCCCCATCCGCCGCCAGCGAGGGCATCGCGGGCAGGAATGGAAGCGCGGCGGCGGAAAGACCGAGGTTTCGGAGAAAGCGGCGGCGGTTCATCATAGAAAGTGCAGGTGACAGTATACTCTGGGAACGCAGTTCTGGCAACCGCGTCCACCGTGACAACCCGCGTGGGCGGCAGGCCTTTGCGGTTTATTCCGGAGCACGGTTGTGTGCGGAGCACCACCCGCCGCAACGTTCGCGACACGGAAAGACCCCTCACAAGCGGATGCGTGAGCACCCTGGAGCCTGTTGAGTGTTTGCCTTATCTGTCGGGCCGCGGGCCGCGATCCTTGCGGTATGGCGCGCCACCGCCACCACCCCCAGCGGGTTTCCGGTATGGGAACGGACGTCCTCCTCCGCCACCACCACCTCCGCCGCCGCCTTCACGCGGTGCGTATTTTGGGTAGGGCTTGCGCGGCCCCTGTCCCTGGGACTGGCGGGGATCATCTTCGAGAATTTTTTGCGGCTCGCGGCCGGTCTCGCCTTCGAGGAGCTGCCACAATGCCGAGGCGATGTCCGTGGCGGAATGGCCGGACTCCAGCAGCACGTCGAGCTGGCCGTCGCGCTTGGCGTAGGCGCCTCCATCGAGGATACCACGCACGCGCTCCAGCACCTGGCTGTTTCGCTTTTCCTCCAGTTCCGACATCGTCGGGAGGATGGCGCGGCGGATGCGCGATTTCGTGACGCGCATGATTTGCTCGAGCTTCCATACCTCGCGCCCTGCCACGAAGGTGATTGCGCGGCCTGAGCGGCCTGCGCGGCCCGTGCGGCCCGATCAGGCCGTCGCCGCGAGCATCATCAAGTCGGCGGGAACTACAGCGAACGTAGACGTCCGTGAGCTCGTCGTAGCCCTCACCAAAACCGAAAACTTCTTCATCAGAGCTCACCTCCCATGAGCCGCCCGATCGTCGCTTTTTATTTAGGAGAGTT
>JAYUWZ010000793.1:0-3125 GCA_043753265.1 Verrucomicrobiaceae bacterium | reverse complement strand
GGGCGACGATCTGCTTTGCGGCACCTGCATTGGCGTGGAGATGGGCGATCACAGCTTCGGCGGTGACGGGCTCCTCTTCCACCTTCCAGCAATCGTAGTCGGTGATCATCGCCATGGTGGCCACGGCCATTTCCGCCTCGCGGCACAGTTTCACCTCGGCGAGATTGGTCATGCCGATGACGTCGAAGCCCAGCTTGCGATTCGTCTCGCTCTCGGCACGGGTGCTGAATTGCGGGCCGTCCATGTTCACATACGTGCCGCCGAGGTGCATGGTGTGGCCCAGTGCTGCACCTTCCTCCTGGAGGATTGTTTGCAGGCCGTGGGAGATGGGTTCACCGAACGTCACGTGGGCCGCGATGCCGCTGCCAAAGAAGGTGTGAATCTGCGAAGTGCGATCGAAGAACTGAGAGGGTAGCACAATGTGGCGCGGCGCGTATTGCTCCTGCAGCGAACCCACAGCCGTGACGCAAATCACAAAACGCACGCCAAGAGAACGCAGCGCCCAGATATTGGCGCGATGCGGAATCTCATGCGGGAGGATGCGGTGCCCACGTGCGTGGCGGGCAAGGAAGAACACCCGCCGCCCAGCGAGGGTGCCGGCGATAATAGCATCCGAAGGCGCACCAAAAGGTGTCTCCACGCGAATCTCCTCCACATCCGTGAGTCCCTCAATTTGGTAAAGGCCGCTGCCGCCGATGATCGCAATAGGTGCTGGTGCTGACATACGGGGAGGGAAGCAGAAGCGGGCGCGGGGTGGGAAGAACGGAGTGGTGGACCGTCCAATTCCCCTGACATGATGAGCGCGGCTTCTACTCCACCTGCGACTTCCCGCGCCGCATGCGAAAGGGGTCACTCTTCACGATGGCGGTGACGAGGGCGGAGAACTGGTAATTGCCTTTCGCGAGTTCGAGCTGGATGCGATCCACGGCGCGGTCGTCGTAGAATTCCAATCCGCGGCCCAGCGCGTAGATGAGCATTTTCTCGGTGAGGCAGCGGGCAAACTGGTCTTTTTGATCGCGCAGGAGGCGTTTGAGATCGGCCAGCGAGCCCACGTCGATGCCAGCGGCTTTTCCGCCGACCCCGACCGCCTGGCCCTGCTCGTTTTTGTCGCGCCATTGACCGATGCCGTTGAAGTTTTCCAGCGCAAATCCCATTACGTCCATCTTGGCGTGGCAGTTGGCGCACTGGGGATCGGCGCGATGCTGCTCCAGGCGCTGGCGGAAGCTGCCGCTCAGTTCCTTGCGATTCTTGTCGTCGATGCTGGGCACATTGGGCGGTGGGGGCGGCGGCGGGTCGCCGAGCAGTTGCTCCAGGATCCATTTGCCGCGCTTCACAGGCGAGGTGCGGGTGGGGTTGGAGGTCACGGTGAGGATGCTTGCCTGGGTGAGCAATCCACCGCGCTGGGTGCCTGCGAGCGATACGCGCTTGAACTCATCGCCCTTGCCGCCGCCAGGCACGGGGATGTTGTAGATTTCCGAGAGCCGGCGGTCGATGTAGGTGAAATCGGAGTCGAGCAAATCAAGGATGCTGCGGTCCTCGCGCACGATCTCCGCAAAAAAGAGCCGCGTCTCCGTGAGCATCGATTTCTTCAGCGAGGAGCGCCAGCGCTTGAAGACTCCCTCGTCCGCCTGGTGGCCGGAAAGACGGCGCAGTTGCAGCCACTGCATGGCAAAATTATCCGTGAGGGTTTCCGTGCGCGGATCGCGCAGCATGCGGCGGATTTGCGCATCGAGATTTGCGCCAAGCTGGCCGCGCTGGGCGAGGGCGAGCAATTCGTCGTCGGGGCAAGTGGACCACAAAAAATAGCTGAGACGCGAGGCGAGCTGGTATTCGGGGATCGCGTGAGGATCGGGATTCTCCGGCTGCTCATCCGGCTCCATGCGAAAGATGAACTTCGGCGACGACAGCACGGAAATCACCGCCTGGCGGATGCCGCCCTCCCAGCTCTCGCCGCGCTGCATCGCGGCATCGGCCACGCGCGCGACGCGCTCCGCCTCCTCGGGCGTGACAGGCCGCCGCCACGCGCGCGGGACAAACCCAGCGAGCAACTCGCGCGTGCGCTGCTGCGGGGTCTTCCCCTCGGGGGGCGTCGCCCAGCGGCGGATAAACGCGGCGCGCGTATCGAGCGGGCCTTCCACTTGCAGATAGTCCACAAACAAGACGGGCGGCGGGCTTGCCGCGCCATCGCGCACCAGTGCCACGGCCACGCGTTCGATTCCGCGCATCTCCGGCACCCTCGCCTCGATGAGTTGTGCGCCTTTTTCATCGCGCGCGGTCACCTCCGCGATGTGCACGATGCGGCAGCGCTTTACCTGCACCACCTTGTCGGCCTCGATTTCCGCCAGGCGGGCATCCGTCTCAGGATTTTCAATCTCCGCACCAGCCACGAGCAGGGCGATCTTCACCGGCCGCCCGCTGGGTGACTCGGCAAAAACCCGCGCGCGGAAAAGATGCGAGCCGCCGGGCTCCAGCTTGAAGGGGGTATTGATCGGCCCTGTCTCCACGTGCGTCTTGCCCGGGGTGAACATGCGCCAGTTGCCGCGCATCGGCGTGCTCGGCGCACCCGGCTCGCAATAGCGCGCCGCCATGGTGCGCACGTTGGGCTTGCCGCTCGTGAGCGGGATGGCCTGCTCGGCAATGGCCTGCGCGGCGTCGAAGTAACGCTCCATGAGCACCGGCGAAAGGCTCAGCACATCGCCGATGTTGTCGAAGCCGTGGCCCACATCATCGCTCGGAAAATCATTGGCCGGCTGGATGTCGATGCCGATGAGATCGCGAATCGTATTGTTGTATTCCGCGCGATTCAGGCGGCGCAGCGTGACGCGTCCCGGGTCGGGTTTCGCGTTGCGGTCGTAGTGGGCAAACACCGCCCGCACGCTTGCGATGAACGCCTTCCTTTCCGCCACGTCGGGCTGAGGCTCGTCGTCGGGTGGCATCTCTCCTCTCTCCACCGTCTCCAGGATGTGCTTCCACTTCTTGCGGCTCTTGAGCAGCGAGGCGTCGTCGCGAAACATGTGCAGTGAGAGGTCGGCCTTTTGCTTCTCCTTGCCGTGGCAGGCGGTGCATTGCTTTTCCAGAAACGCGACACCCGCCTTGGAAAAAGGATCCTGTGCGGCGGCGAGCGC
>JAYUWZ010000792.1:0-3127 GCA_043753265.1 Verrucomicrobiaceae bacterium | reverse complement strand
GAAAGGTTTGGTATCGTCCGGGTCCGCGCCGCCCTGCAGCATCTCGTATGCTGTCTGCTGAATCAGCTCGATGTTTGCCGCGCTGTATTCCGATGGCGATTTGCGCACCTCTTCCGCAATCTCCGCCGCGCCATCCCTCGAAGCTCGGCGATTGTGCCGCTGCAGCAGACGAAAGAAACCAGAGTCCCGCCAGAACCGCTGAAGAGCCGACTTGGACGGCCTTTTGCCCTCGGGCAGTTTCAGCTCCTTTTCGCACAGCTCCGCGACCATCTCGTAAGGCCAACGTTTCCACAGCCAGCCTACCAGCTCGACAAAATGATCGTCGCAGAGATTCCAGACATTCCCGGATAGAATCCGCGAATCGAAATTCTCCGTGGCGTCCTGACGCGTTGCAAGGATGGTGGCCGCGTTCATTCACGTTATACCCCAGCGAGCCGAGCCAATCCCTCAGCAGTAATTTTCCACTTCACTCCGGTTGGTGTCCTCGTGCCAAAAACCTGTGCGCCGCCTTCAGCATTTTCCAACGCTGCTAACGCTGCCTCGAAATCGCCCTTGGTGACATGAACACTGCTTTCCACGTTCACGGCAGAATAGAGGGCATTCTCCTTCTCCATGTTCGGTGAGGCATCACGCAGCACTTCGAGGATGTGGAGTTGCGTGCGTTCTGTGCGGTTCATCCTACCTCCTCTTCGGCTTCCTCGCTGGCATGCACGCGGCCTCGCAGATTGCTCAGCAACTCAATACAGCGGTTGAGCCGTTTGGTGACGTTGTCCACTGCGGTCGTCTGCGTCCTCGTGCGCTCAGATAGGGTCGCTATCTCCGTGCGGATGTGCGCGTTTTCCATGACGACTTTGTCGATGTCGTCGCGGAACCTTTTGTGCGCATCGCGATTCCTTGCGAGATGGTGTTCGTAGTCGCCCTTGGGAACCAGTGCATCCACCGCTTGCGTGAGCATTGGTTGGGGAATGGGTTTGGGGCTTTGCTTGGCCTCCTCCGCCTGCTTGGCGGTTGCGCGTTTCGCGACCATATCCACGATGGCATCGCCTTTCATGTAGATGCCGAAAAGCGTCCCAAGGACGCCGAGGACTCCCGCTGCCATCGGAGTGAAAACTTCCGTCCCGTTTGCGAATAGCTCGATCATTTCCGATCCTCCTGTGCGAACGGCGAGCGGCGAAACCCGAGTTCCATCAGGTCGTGTTCCGTGGGTTTGAGGAAACCGATTTTCGTTTCGGTCCCGCTGCTGAAACTTATCGTGTCCTTGAGCGTGGGTGGAACCTCTTGCCAGTCGTTTTTCTTCGCCGCTTTTTCGACGCGAGCGAGCCGTGTGGATTCCACTGCGGCCCACATCAACGCCGCGCTCCACAGCGCGCCAATGCCCGCCAATTTCGTGCCCGTGCAGAACCATGTGACGAGGCAAGCGAGACCAGCACAACCGGCGATCATCGCGAGCCAAAACAGGCCGTCGCCGCGCACCCATTTGCGAACGCTGCGAAAGCACTTTGCCGCGAGCGCCTCGGGGTAAGTGAGCAGCAAGGCCGCGATGGCGAGACATGCCGCGTAAGTCATCCAGGCCCACGTTGCTCCGGTCACAATCGCCGTGACCATTGCCGCGCTCGATGCGGCGATGAGGGTGAGAATTACGTTTGCGAGATTCACTTTGCCCACCCCGCTTTCGTCGGCAGCGGGAGTTCAATCGCGCCCTTGTCGGCAGCACCGCGCCATGGGCTCACGGTCACGGGGCCGCCGTTGGGAGTCGTGTAGCTCAGCGAGACGCAGCCAGGCGTGAGCAGTGCGAGAAGGATTCCGCCCCACAACCAGCCGCGACGGTTTGCGGCGTGCGCTTGTTTATCGGTGGGGGCGGAAAAGGTTTTGGGATGTGGAGACATCGGGAATTTGTGTTCCCGTGCGAATACCCCCAATCGCCAAACCCTCCAGTTTGTGGACGTCCGTCTAGCCGAACTTAAAGTTCGCCAACGCGGACTTGTTGTCGGTTGACGACCTACTCAATTTTCTTGTCGCCAACCATCTGCTTGATGATCGCAAACTTTTCCCCGTCGCGCTCAAACGCGACGAACCAATCCTTTCGAATCGCCGCGCCGAACCCATTCTGTGCATCAACGTAGCCTTCGACGATTGCACCCCTTTCGTTTATTTTCACGTTGGTTGTCGTGATCTTCGCCGTGGAAGGCGCAGCGAGTGATTCCAGAATTACTCGCTCAGCTTGAATCTTCAGCACCCGTTCCGGGCGCGAGGCAAAATACATCGCCCCCCAAGCGCCAAGGACTGCTAAAATGACCGCGCTTATAATGAGCTTCCAAGGCGGGGAGTTTCTGTGCTGTGACATACGATTAACGGCGAAGTTTTTTGTGAACGCTGACTACCGGGAAAATGAAGGCCAGCGCAATACGCGGAAACTCCATGGGACCGAAATCAGGGTTAGCGGAGCGCAAACGCGTTGTGCCTTTTTTGTCCCCATCCCAGTATTTGCAAAACACCTCATTTTTCAGAGTCTTAACCACGACCACTTCGCCCTTTACTGGCTCAAGAGATGGCGAAACAAAAGCGATGTCACCAGGACTCAAGACCGGGTGCATGGAGAGACCTGCGATTTCGAGCGCGAATGTTCTGCGATCCTTAATGCCAATCGCCAAAACGGACTCCCCACACCAGTGCTCTTCGACAGCCTCTAGGTTATAGTTGCCCGCTTGGGCGGTGGACAGCTTTGGCACGAAAAACCCGCTGACACCAGGCGGAAGCACTACTAGCGGCGCAGCTCCATAGCTTCCGCTAAATCCGTCTGTTGAAAGAATTTTTACCTCATCCGCCCCGGACATCAGTTCATCCTTGTCGAGTCCCGGAACGGCGCGGCAAATCGCCATAATCATTCGTTCGCTTGCGCGGCCCTGCTCAATAGCGTGCTGAAGCTTTCCGCTGTCGTAGTTGATGAGCTTTGCGAGCTGGGGACTGGTAAGGCCGCTTTTTTCCACCGCCCTAGCGAGGCGCGCCCTTGGATCGGGCGCATTGTCCATAAAAGACCGGAACGCTGTAAGCTGGGCCGACTCGTCTCCCGCTCCTTCTTTAAGCCACGCCTCGCTTACGCCGATGCGATTCGCCATGGAGCGGAGCT
>JAYUWZ010000791.1:0-6715 GCA_043753265.1 Verrucomicrobiaceae bacterium | reverse complement strand
AGCCGGGCGCGATTAAGGAAGTAGCACAGATTGCAGTCTGTGCGGCAGCCGACGGTCCCTGGCGGCAGTTCATACCCATCCAAATCCCCGTGACACCATCGGTCGGATGGTCTATATTTTCATCATGGAAAACGGAGGTGGGACAGACGGGACTGCGAGGAATCGGGTGGATAGAACACTCAGGAAAGAACATATTCTTTCCTGTGCAGTCCCTGCCCGGCAAAAAGCACGAAACGCGCATAGCGCAACAACTGCAACAACCCCCCTCCAAAACCGTCCTAACGCTCTAGAATCCGTCGTCGCATCTATTGCCGATAATCCGTTTCTATCCCGCAATCGTTTCAAAATCAAGCGCTTGCGATACGGGGTTATCGGCGACGCCGCGATCGCCGATAATCGCATGGCGTGTTCTCCGCAGGATGCGCAACAACTGCAACAACCCCGCGCTACTTGCGGAGCTTGGTAGAACCTACCTTTGCTCATTCAATCTACCCACTTTGAATCACGCCCGTATCCATCGTCCGGAACCGCTTCCTGGTTACATCATGTATAGGGTGTTGAACGTTTACCGGGTCATTCGGTCTGTTATTTTTCAATCCAAAATTTATCCAGCGTCCCGCTGGCGCTTTTCTGTCAGTTTTGCCACCCTCCGCCCGTTTATGCGCCCTCTATTGTTTTTAGCAGTCTGGTTCCTCGGCATCGCGCACTCGTTTGCAGCGCTTGAGGTGAGGAATCCCCGTTGGGGTTTTGGAGGCAAGGCGGTGCTGGGCACCTTCAATGTGCTCGCGGTGGAGGTGCGCAATCTCGGCCCGCAGACTTTTGAGGGCGGGCTGGTGTTGCAGCAGAAAGGCGGCGGCCGTGCGACCGCTGACCTCGTGCAGCCCATCTTCCTTGCGCCGGGCACCTCACGATGGGTGCAGTTCACTCCCTACATCGGGAACTATAAGCCCGACTTTAAGCTGGTCTGGGGGGAGGGCGGTGATGAACAAATCGATTTCGATGACAATGGCCCGGGACGCAATACCGGCGAGCGGGCCGTGGTGGTGCTCGCCGATCCGGAGGTGATTCGGAGTTCCAAGCTCCCGGTGATGCCCGAGGAGCTTTTTCCGGTGACAGTCTCCGCCACCGATGGCCTCCACGCCGTGGTGCTGGATCACGTGCCACGCCTGCAGCCGGTGCAACGCGAGGCGTTCCTCGATTGGGTGAAGCTGGGGGGCATCGTGCATGTCGTCCCAGGACCCACCGGAGTGGTCCCAGAATTCGATGCCGAATATGCCATCTTGAAGGTGGAGGGCGAGCGGGCGCGAGCGGGGAGTGGAGTGGTGGTGAAGCACAGTGTGCCTGTCGCGGAGCTCACGCCTGAGGTGCTCGCAAAAGCGGATTTTCCCGTGCCCGCAGAACCCAAGGAGCAGGACTCGAGCAAGTACGAGAGATACAATCGTTACGATTACGACGACTACAGCGACAGCAGCTTTTTCCGGGCCCTCTCGGGAGTGACGAAACCAAAGATTTCCTGGTGGCTCATCTACCTGCTCACAGGGGTGTATGTGATCATCATTGGTCCCGTGTTTTTCTTTCTCCGAAAGAAAGATTACCGTGTTTTGCTTGGTGGCTTCCTGGTGACGGTGGCGGTCTTTGCATGGTGCTTTACCGTGATCGGGCGCCGCGGGTATGGAGAGAGCCAGGTGTGCCATTCGCTGGCAGTGGCCCGGATGATTGGCGATGGCCGCTATGACGTGACTCATTGGTCGCACGCCTTTGCGACGAGCGGCGATGTCTACAGGCTCGCATACCCGGGGTCCTCGCATCTCTATTCGCCACAGGGCGGCGAGGGCGAATCCGTGAGAGGCCAGGTGATGCAGGGGAAGGATGCTTTTTTCGATGCGGACATCCCGCTTTTTTCCTTCCGCAATTTTCTGCATCGCGGCGTGATGGCGGCACCTGAAGTCCCCATGCAGCTCGCGAGCGAGCCTATCACTTCGCCCAACTGGAGGAAGTCCTTCAAGATCACCCTCGGGGGCGAGATTCCCGGGGAGGTGCTACAGGTGATCGTGCAGGTGGGGGATCGATACTACCGCGCTACAAAGCAGGGAAATGCGGTAGTGCTGCCTGGCGACGGCACCGCCGAGATGCCGCAGTATGATAGCTCCCATAACTACAACGGCTACTACTACGGCTCCAATAGCGCAGAGGAGGCGCTGCGGGAGCTCAAAGGCTCTGGCTCCGTGCTCGGCCAGCGATTCGGCGGTGAGCCTGGAAGGGTGGCGCGCTATTTGGGGCGGATACCGGGACGCGATACCGTGCGAGTTTATATCTACGCGGCTGGGAGCAGCCCTTTCCGCATGTCGGGCAATCAATTCACCACGGGGCGGGATTTCGTGCTCTATCTGCGCGATCTCCCCATGCCAGCCACCCCAAAATAGACTTTCACCAGCCTCTCAATGGACAACGCACATGTAATTGATATCCGTGGCCTGCGCCACGCTTACAAGACCCACCTCGCGGTGGCAAACGTCACCTTCACCGTGGCAAGGCAAAGCATTCACGGGTTCGTGGGTCCCAATGGCGCGGGCAAGACGACCACGCTCAAGGTGCTCGCCACCCTGCTGAAACCGCAGCACGGGAGCGTGGGCGTTTTTGGAAAGGACATCGTGCGCGACCGCAACTACGTGCGGCGGAAGATCGGCTATATGCCCGATCACTTTTCGATGTACCGGCAGATGACGGTATTTGAATACCTGGACTTCTTCGGGGCGGCATATGGACTGGCCCAGCGCGAGCGCGACAAGATCATCGGCGACGTGCTGACGCTCACCGACATGGCCGGGAGGAAAAATGATTTCATCCAGGGCCTATCGAGGGGCATGCAGCAGCGTGTATCGCTGGCCCGTGTGCTGGTGCACGATCCAGAACTACTGCTGCTGGATGAACCGGCCAGCGGCCTCGACCCACGCGCGCGCATCGAGCTCATGGAAATTTTGCAGGAACTCCGCAGGCTCGGAAAAACGATTTTCATCTCCAGCCACATCCTGAGCGAACTCGCGGAGCTATGCGATGGCGTGACCATCCTGGACCGCGGCGAGGTGAAATACACCGGCTCTATGCGCGGGCTGATTGCCAGCGATGGCGCGGATGCCGGCTATGTCTTTTCGCTGGCAGGCGAGCACCCGCCGATCGTGAATGCCCTTATGGCGGTGCCCGGGGTGAAGAGCGTGACACCCTCGGATACCGGTGCCCCGAAATACACGGTCGTCTTTGACAAGGAGCAGGCTGCGCCCAATGCGCTGCTGTCCGCGGCGCTGGGAAGCGGCGCGCAGATTGTAAGTTTTGCGGAGGATGTGAAGCACCTCAACGAAGCCTTCATGGATCTCACCGAGCCGGGAGTGAGGCAGTAGGGACGCGACACCGCACCATGTTCAAGCGCATCCTGCCACTGCTTGCCCTTTTCACGCGATCGCTGCGCGATGATCTGCGTTCGAAGTTCCCGCCCATCATGCGGGCGCTGGCAGTGGTTTTCGTGCTGCTGCTCATATGGGGAAATCAGCGGAGCATGGAACGCTCGGCGCCCGGTCAGCAGTTGTTGATGATGCTGGCGATGGTGAACATCGTGGGTGCGACCATTGTGGGCTTGGGCAGTTTCAGTTCCGCAATTACCGAGGAGAAGGAGGACGAGACGATTGGGCTCCTCCTTATGACGCGGTTGAATCCGCTCGCGATCCTTCTGGGGAAAAGCACGGCGCGTCTTGCGGGAGGGCTGCTCTTCATCGTGGTGCAGATTCCCTTTACGATGCTCTGCGTGACGCTCGGCGGCGTGACGGTGGATCAGGTGCTGAAGGTCTACGCCATCCTCGCCGCTTACCTCACCTTCCTTTGCAATCTGTGCCTGCTCTGGTCCGTGCTGAGCAAGCGCACCGCTCTGGCTGTGGCGCTTACTTTTGTGTCGGGACTGTTGATATACGTTCTGCCCTTTGTCGCGGCGGCTTCTTTTTACTCACGTGCTTTCATGCGAGGCGGCGGGGCGGGCGGTCCCATGGAGGATTCAATCCAATACATGATGGGCGCGAATCCCATCATGGACACTGGAAACGCGATTTTTCTCACTTCCGGCCTGCCTTTTCCCACGCACTCCGTTCCTTTTCACCTGATCGGTGCCGGGGTGCTGTTCTGCCTTTCGTGGTTGCTGTTCAACAAGTTTTGCTCCGCAGGGGGCGAGGTTGCGCCAAAGCGGGCGGCCAAAAAGATCGGCGGTGTTGCGTGGCGTGGCCGCTTTCCCCGGCCTTGGAGGCGCGCACTGGCCTGGAAGGATTTTCATTTTCTGACAGGCGGAGTTCGCGGAATGATATTGAGGTCGGTGATCTATGCCGTGCTGGTGGGGGGGGTCTTGCTATGGTCCTCGGAACTCTCGACCAGGCTTTCACAGCGCACTGCGGGGATGATTGTGATGTGGTCCGGCATCGTGATTTTTGCCGCGGAACTCGGGGGCCTCGCGGGGCGTATATTCGGGAGTGAGCGCAAGGAACAAACTCTTGGCGGGCTGGTGGGCCTGCCGATCCCGACTTCGCGGCTCATCTTGCATAAAGTCGTGGGGTGCTTCCCGGCTTTCATCCCCTCGCTGGCCATTGCGGCGTTTGGGTGGTTGATGGTTTCCACAGCCATTCAATCGAGCCGCTACAGCCGCGTGGATGAGGAAGAGTTTGCATTCTACATTCTAGTGGTCGCGGAGATGGTGTTTTTCCCCATCATGGTTGCGTGGCTTTCTTTGCGCATGCGGCGGGCGCCTTTGCTGACGGGCATTGGAATCATGCTTTTTGGAAACATCTTCGCGGCAGTGCTCGGGGAGATGTTCTTTGATGACCGGGGGGATTCCCTTACCTGGACGTGGATGCTCACGCTGGGGTCGCTGGGCGGTGCGGGAGTGCTGGCTGCATCCCTGCCCCGGCGTGTCCAGGCGTGTGCCGCCGAGGAATAAACCATGCGCGCACTTTTCGCATTATTCATCCGGTCCATGCGCGAGGACACACGCGCAAAGCTGCCGCCCATCCTGCGTGCGGCGATGGTCACCATCGTGCTTTTCATCCTGTGGGCGGCGCACCGCGATTTTCAGTATCGATCCGGTGCTGGCCGGAATCTGCTCGCGATGGTGATGATGCTGAACGCCGCGTTTCTTGCCGTCGCTGCGGTGAGTATTTTTCCCACGGCGATTACCGAGGAAAAGGAGGATGAAACACTACCGCTGCTGCGGATGACGAATCTGAGCCCTGTGTCCATCCTGTTGGGCAAGGGTGCCCCACGACTGGTTGGCGCGATGCTCCTGCTCATCGTCCAAATTCCGTTTTCGCTGCTCGCGATTACCCTGGGCGGAGTCACGCTCGCACAGGTGCTGGGCTGCTACGCCATCCTGGCCTCGGCGGCGGTGTTCCTTTGCGGGCTCGCGCTGGTCTCCTCGGTCTTCTGCCGTACCGCACTGCGCGCGGGATTTATGACGGGCATCCTCGGGGCGATTGTCTACGCGGGTCTACCGATGCTCGGTATCGCCACCGTGCTGCAGCGCATGCGGCCCGGCGCGCTGTCGGCCAATACATCAGCGGAGGCGTTTTTCACGTGGGTGATGGAGGCGAACCCGATTTACGGCATCATGGTGATGCTGCATCAGTCACCCGAGTTCCCCGTGTTCTCCACGGTTTGGAAAAACGTGCTCGGCGGGGCCGTCTGTTTTTGCTTCGCTTGGCTGCTGTTCGATCGCTTCTGCACACAAGTCGGCGAGGGCACGCCCCGCGCGCGCAAGGCGGCAAAGCCGGGAGTGCGCAAACGGTGGTTTGAAATCCCGCGCACGTGGCGCTGGCCGCTGGTGTGGAAGGATTTTCACTTCATGGTCGGCGGTCGGAAAGGCTTTGTGTTGCGGTGCCTGTTCGGTGCCATCCTCTATTTTGCGGTGTATGCCTTCTTAGCTTACTATACCAACAGTCGGCGGGGGTATTCCTATTACGATGATGACCGGTTTTTCTGGGAGCAACTCGGCGGGAGCATTCTGGCGATAGGCATGGGCTGCATGGGGCTCGAGTTGCTGCTCATCACCTCACGCATCTTTGGTGACGAGCGGCGGCGGCTTACGCTTTCGAGCCTGGTGTCGCTGCCGTGGAGCACATGGCGCATCATCTGGCAAAAGGTGGTGGGCTGCCTGCCTGCGTTCATCCCGTGGATTCTGCTGTCGGCCTGCTCGCTCTTTGGGAACTGGGAGGAAATTAAGAAGGAGTTGCGTTATGTTGGAAGAGATATGACATGGGAAACGGTCCGCCAGTGGACTTGGGAGAGCGTGTACGGGGAGCTCGGCATCGCGCTCTATGTGTGTGCCCAAGCCATTCTATTGCTCCAGGTGATCGCATGGTACTCATTGCGCATCCGCCGTGGCGCGCTGCCCGCGGGCATTGCCACGATGGCAGTGTGGAACATTCTCTTTGGAGTGAGCGTGGATTCCGCGGGCCACGAATACGAGGCCGATATCGTCTATACGGGGTTGTTCCTCTCGGTGCCGATGATCTTCATCATGTGCCGGGCCATCGTAAAGCGCATCCAGCTCGCGGCTGCCGCTGACTAGCATGCTCGGACTATTTTCACTTTTCAAACGGGCGCTACGGGAGCATTCGCGAAGCCCTGCCTTGATTGTGACTAGGGTGGGGCTTGAACTGGCTTTGATTGCCTGTCTCGTCATTTACGG
>JAYUWZ010000790.1:0-3130 GCA_043753265.1 Verrucomicrobiaceae bacterium | reverse complement strand
TGCCCGGTGGAAATCGGGACCGTGTGGAAAATCTTGGCGAAGGCCTCGGTGTAAACGACTGCAAATTGCAGGATGTTCCCGAGGATCAAGCCGCCGATCAGCCACATGTTTGTGAACACTGCACGCGTGAATGCGCTCGTGAATTCACTGCGGCAGTTCACCACATTGAACCACTGGCACACCGCGACGAGCGTGAATGTCTCGGTCTGCACCATGGCGAAGGGATCGCCGCTGCTCAGCCTCCATGCAAAGAATCCAAGCGCCAGGGCGGACGAGGTACAGCCCATCAGCATCAGCCGCTTCAAC
Organism: Verrucomicrobiaceae bacterium; assembly: GCA_043753265.1. GTDB lineage: Bacteria > Verrucomicrobiota > Verrucomicrobiia > Chthoniobacterales > Chthoniobacteraceae > SXWH01. The sequence continues at coordinate 2,824 of JAYUWZ010000790.1, read as the reverse complement.
ATGAGCGGTGTAAACAGCCGGCTCGATGTCGAAGTGGGCTTGCGCTTCATCTCATCGCCCTCCGGCCCTTCCATGATGAGGTTCACCGTGATCACTCCCTCGGTGACGAGGTTGATCCAAAGGATCTGCACGGCGGTCAGCGGCAGCGGAAAGCCCAGCAGCAACGAGCCGAGGAGGAGAATGATTTCATCCACCGAGGTGGCGAAAAGAAAGAGGAGCACCTTTTGCAGGTTGCGAAACACAAGACGGCCCTGCCCGACGGCGCGTACGATGGTGGCAAAATTGTCGTCGGTAATGACGATTTTTGCCGCTCCCTTCGCTACATCGGTGCCCGTGATTCCCATTGCCACGCCCACATCGGCCTGGGCCAGCGCGGGTGCGTCGTTCACTCCGTCGCCGGTCATCGCGACGACATGGCCGCGCGACTGGAATGCCTCCACGATGCGAAGCTTTTGGGCGGGATGCACCCGGGCGAAAACGGAGATATCATCAAGGCGGTCGCGGAGCTCCTGCTCCGGCATGTCCTCAAGCTCTGCACCATCGACGGCGCTGTCGTTCTCTTTTGCAATGCCAAGCTGGCGGGCCACGGCGAGCCCCGTCGCCTTGTGATCTCCGGTGACCATGACAGGGCGGATTCCTGCATCCCTGCACTCTGTCACCGCTGCACGGACCTCGTCGCGAGGAGGGTCCATCTCCCCCACGATTCCGAGCAGCACGGCCTTTCCTGCAAATTGCTCAAATCCCTGTGACGGATCGAGCGGGGAGTCGGCAATCTCGGCAACGGCGATGACGCGAAGCGCCCGGCTGGCAAACTCCCGAGTGATCGCATCCACGCTTGCGCGCAGTTCCGCATCATCCGCCCCGGTGGAAAGGGCGAGTACCTCCTCCGGCGCTCCCTTGATGCAAATCCTGCCATGCAGCGCCCGTCCATGCATGGTGGCCATCATTTTCGAGGCGGAATCAAATGGGATTTCCGCCTGTCTTGGCGAATCACGCCGCAGCGCTTCGAGTTCCACGCAGCCCTTCACCGCAAGCGTCAGGAGCGCAGCCTCTGTGGGATCCCCCAGTGGGCGCCAGCGAGTGTCTGAACTATCGGGCGGAACCAATTGGGCGTCGTTGCAAAGCGCGGCCACCTCCAGCAGGGCGCGCAGTGCAGGATCCCCCTGCGAACTTCCTGTGATGCTCCCCTCCGGCGAATATCCAGCGCCCGCTACTTCGAGTGTACGTCCATCCACCAGCCAGAGGGATGTCACGGTCATCTCGTTGCGGGTGAGTGTGCCGGTTTTGTCGGTGCAAATAATCGTGGTGGAGCCCAGTGTCTCAACGGCGGCGAGCCGCCGGACAATCGCCCCGCGACGGGCCATGCGCTGCATACCCACTGCGAGTGCAATGGTCATGGCCACGGGCAATCCCTCCGGCACCAGCGACACCATTTGGCTGATTGCCACCATGAGGATATCCACAGCCGGCATTCCCCGGAGCAGCCCAAGGCCGCCGACGATGAAGAAAAGGACAATTGAGGCTACCAGCAGCCATCGCCCAAATTGAGCCAGGCGCTGTTCAAGCGGCGTCCTGGGTTCCTGGGCTTTACTGGTCAGGCGTGCGATGCGTCCCACCTCCGTGTGAGTACCTGTCGAGACCACCACGGCCCGGGCACGCCCTGCGGCGACATGGGTGCCGGAATAAACCATGTTGCGGCGATCCGCGAGGGCCGATGCAGCCGGGAGCGGTGCCGGATTCTTCATGACCGGGAGAGATTCCCCTGTGAGTGCGGCCTCGGCGATTTCCAGGGCTGCTGCATCCAGGAGCCTGGCATCCGCAGCCACAGCATCGCCAGCGGCGAGGAGCACGATATCGCCCGGCACCAACTCACCCGCTTCGATGAGCACTTCCGACCCATCGCGCACCACGCGCACGTGCTGGGTGGAAAGCTTCCTCAGCGATTCCATGGAGCGCTCTGCGCGCCCTTCTTGAATGGCCCCGATCAGCGCGTTAACCAGAACGACGATGAGAATCACGACGGCGTCGTCGTGTTTGCCCACGGAGAAAGCGATGGCTGCCGCTATGAGGAGAACGTGAATGAGCGGACTGGTGAATTGCCCTCCGAACACCCTCCACCACGATTTCTTCGTGTCCGCAGGCAGCGTATTTCTCCCGTGCTCCACGAGCCTGGCTGCGGCGGTTTCCTTCCCGAGCCCCTGCTGGGTATCCGTGCCCAGGGCCTCGAGCGAGGCACCGCTCTCCATTGCATGCCATTGGTGATGTGTCATCTCACAATCATAACACCACAGGGTGCATGGCGCACGACGCGATCGGCAACGCTTCCAAGGAGGATGCGCTTGAACCCCGTTCGCCCGTGTGTGCCCATGACTATGAGGTTCGGCTTTGTTTTGATGGCGTGGCGAACAATCACCTCGGCTGGTTTCCCGGTGGCGAAGTGGGAGCGCGGCTTGGTGTTCCCAAATTCCTCCGCTATGAGCGCGGCCAGTGCTTTTCGTGACACTTCCTGGAATTCCCTCTGGAGCTTGGTGTTGTCGGCCCGCCAGTCCAGGTGCATGGGCTGCGACACATGGAGGATTTCCAGCCGGCTCGGCTCGTTCCCGGCGAGCATGAGTGCCTGGCGAAGCGCAGCGCGGGAGGGAGGGGAGAAATCAACAGGCACCAGTATGCGGCGGTATTCCGTTGGTTTGCACAGAGCGGCTGTTTTCATAGGGGGAGGATGGAATGACAGGACACGCGCTACACTGTGTGTATTAGCGGATGACCGCCATCAATTGTTTTCCCCTGAAAGCCAGATAAAGGCCCAGATGTAGGCCGCGTAAAT
>JAYUWZ010000789.1:0-3132 GCA_043753265.1 Verrucomicrobiaceae bacterium | reverse complement strand
CGCAAAGCGGGAGCCTTCAGAGCCGGATGAGTATCATGGATGTGTATGGCGGGCAGAGTCCGGATCCCGTCCAGTTCATGTCGGACATCGACGATTTTCGGACGCGGCTGGGGGTGAGCAATCTTGAGTATGGCGTGGCGTATTATCCATTCCTCCAAACCACGATCGCGCAGGATGGGGAGATCGATTACAACAACCTCGGCGGGGCCGCGGTGCTCTCGCCGATCTTCGCCGCCGACAATGACCCCACGGTGGATCAGCTCTTTCGGGATATCGGCATCATCGGCATGCCCGGAGCGGCGACAGCCCCGCAAATCGAAAACACGCTCAGGGCCCAGAGCAGCGACTACATCACCCTGCACAACGTGGTGCTCGCAAAGATCAACATTCTCCCGCCGAGCGCTGCGATGGCGGGGGTTTTCACGATGGTGGATGGCTTGAAGGGGGTGTGGGTTGCGCCTGCGAATGTAGGCCTCACCGCGGTGGTGGATACGACGCTGAAGATCACGGATACCACGCAGGCCCCGCTGAACGTGGACGCGGCGACGGGCAAATCGATCAATGCCATCCGGCTCTTTCCCGGGAAGGGCGTGCTGGTGTGGGGCGCGCGGACCCTGGATGGAAACAGCAATGACTGGCGCTACGTCAATGTGCGGCGCTTGATAATCATGATTCAGCAGTCGGTGAAACTGGCGCTGCAGTCCTTCGTTTTCGCGGCCAATGATGGACAGACCTGGTCGACGGTGACCGCCATGCTGAACAGTTTTCTTACCACCTTATGGGCGCAGGGTGCCCTGGTTGGACCACAGCCATCGGATGCGTTCAGGGTGTCCGTGGGGCTCGGGTCGACGATGACGGCACAGGACATTCTGAATGGGTTCATGAATGTGTCGGTGTCCGTGGCGGTGACGCATCCGGCGGAGTTCATAGTGCTTACGTTTTCGCAGCAGATGGAGGCGTGAGGGATGGTTCGCGCTTCCATAATGACAAAGCGAGAGGGCTTTGAAAATGCACTGGCACCGGCTGCGATTTTGGAGACCGTGGTGCATCCCAAAGTGCGCATGAAGATTCTCTCCCGGCTGATGGCAGTGGCTCTCATTTTTACTCCCGTCCTCTCCTCCGGGTGCGTCAACGATTATAAGTCCAATCACGTGATGGCTGAGCAATCGCGTGGCCTGATTGAGGATCTGATGTCGGTCTCGTTGGTGGAGCCTTGGCCGGAGCGGGCTGCGCGGCTGCAGAATGAAGTGGATCAGGGCGGGGACTACAAGGCGCAGAATGATCTGGCGTCGGCTTTGATGCACACTGGGAAAGCGAGCGAGGCCATCGCGATTTTGGAGCGAATCGAGGTGGAGCATCCGGGGCTGTATCGCACGGCGAGCAATCTCGGGACTGCCTATGAACTGTCGGGCGATCCGGTGAAGGCACTGGAGTGGATTCGCCGGGGCATCGAGCGCAATCCTGTTTCCCACGAGGGCTCGGAGTGGATCCATGTGCGCATCCTGGAGGCGAAGGTGGCCCATGCGCATGAGCCGAATTGGCGGCCGGAGGGCTCGGTGCTGGGGCTGGATTTTGGCGTGGGCGTATCGCTGAAATCTCCCGCGGAATTGCCCAAGGGAAATGCTGGGACGCCGCTCACGCTGGCGGATATCGAATCGGGCCTGAAGTATCAATTGCACGAACGGCTGCAGTTTGTGAAAGCGCCCGATGCGCTGGTCGCCTCGCTGCTGGCAGACTATGGGGACATTGTGGCGCTGAAGCAGCAGAATATGGGGGTAGCGGGTCATTTGTATGAGAAGGCGCAGGCATATTTGAAGGAAGACCCGAACGTGCCGAAAGCTTTTTTAGAGCGAATCGACGCGCGCGCGAAAGAAGCTTTCAGGCTCACGCACAAGATACCGATACGGGCTTCACCTGAACCCCAAAACTGGTTTTTGCTATCAGCGATAACGGTATTGGGGCTGTGCGGACTCTGGGCGCTTTGGCGCTGGAACGTGCGGGTGTATCGGAGGAGAATGGCGGAGCTTTCGGCGAAGTAGTAAGGCCACGCGAGAAGTGTGTGGCGCTTCGCGCTATGAAGACAGCGCCCTGCGGCGCAGCGGACAGGATGTCCGCGCCACATTATAATCCCACCAACTGTGCGCCCACTCGCAGCCAGAGGGGGATGGTGAGCAGGCCGAAGAGAGTGCTTGCCACTACGATGCGCACGGCGGTTGCGCCGTCGGCGCGGTAGTGGCGGGAGAGCAGCACGGGCACCATCGCGCAGGGCATGGCGGCCTGCACGACGAGCACACGCTTGAGCTCGATGGAGCACGGGGCCCAGTGGGCGCAGAGAATGATGATGGGCGGAATGAGCAGCAGACGGACGCCGCATCCGGCCAGCGTGGTGCCGAGGTTGCTCAGCATGCCGCCCTCCTTCAGCGCATCCGCCAGCGTGGCACCGGCGAGCAGCAGGGAAAGCGGGATGGCCCCCTGCCCCAGGAACTCCAGCGACTTCAGCACAAAGCCCGGCAGCCAGTCGCCTGCGTGCGTAAGGTTCAGCACCAGTGCGCCGAGGATGGCGATGAATGGGATATTGAACACGCGCCGCCATGAGCGCTCGCCTGAGAGCAGCCAGATGCCGAGGCTCCACATCGTGAGTTCCAGCCCGATGTTGTGCACGAAGAGCACACCGAGCGTGCCCTTGTCGAAAAATTCCTGCACGAGCGGGATGGGCAGGTAGCCCCAGTTGGGCAGCGCCGAGGTGAATGCAAACGTGGAGGCGGGTTGCGGACGATTCAGCCGCATGAGTTTTCCCACGAGTGCGGCAATGCCGAAGCAGCCCGCCATAAGCAGGACTCCTGCAATCGGCGCGGCGACGACATTGCCAATCTCCCGCAGCGCGGGATTGCGGAGCACGGTGTCGGCGATGAAGCATGGGTACAGGAAATTCACCGCGAGCGTGAGCAGGCTGGAATCCGCGGCAGGCTGGAGCTTTCCCAGCCTGCGCAATCCAAACCCGCAGGCGAGGACCACGAAGACGGGTGCCACCGAGGCGAGTAGAGCAGCGTAGGACCAATTCATTTTACGGACACTGCCAAAACATATCGAGGCGGAGCTACAATAGAGAACTGCCAAGTCCCACAGGAACTG
>JAYUWZ010000788.1:0-6719 GCA_043753265.1 Verrucomicrobiaceae bacterium | reverse complement strand
TCGTCGCAACGATGCCCTCTGCTTGCGCGTGTCCATCGACGGGAACACGGCGGCGATGATGCGCCTGGACACGGGCTGCAGCGCCGCGCTCGAATGGGTTGCGACCGGAGCGGGCTCCCGTCGCCGCGCCGGCACCTCCATCGCTGCTACGGCTGGCTCCCAGCGCTCCATTCGCACGAAAGTGAAGCTCGGCAGCGAGCATTTTTCCAATGTTGCAACAGGTCTCCACGACCACGCGATGTTTCCCGGCGAAGCAGGCCTACTCGGTAACGGCCTACTCTCGAATTTCCGCGTCACTATCGACGCCGACAAGGCGCGCGCGACCCTCATGCGCATCGAATAGTTTTGTCCTTATGCTGGTGCCGCCGGGGGCCTTGAGTGCGACTATCACGATGAGCGGGACGTAGCTGGCTCACTTCGACCCGGCCCCGTTTGGCGAACCTTCTCAGCTAATGAGACTCGGGATCGAGATCGAGTACTGCCTGCTTCGCCGCGGGCGCATGATCGGGGGTGGGAACCAGCCCAAGCTGCACCGCCCGGAGCAGCGCCATACACTCCGCATCGAGCAAGTGATTGTCTTTCCGAAGTTGCTTCCAAAAATACGTGATGCGCCCGGTCTGGAAACTCTTCTTCGACGTCTTGATCTCGGCGTTGAGATGTCGTTGGTATTCTCGCGGCGCATCGCTGTGAATATGGAATACGGTCGGCTCGGTGAATCGCAGCACCGCTAGCAGGTCCTTGACCGGATCATTTGCCCAGAACACATACATCGCCTTTCGATTCGCCTCACTGGCGAAAGCCGTACCGATCTGCGGGTCTCGATACTGCACCACCGACCACGTGCGTACCAGCCGCTGACCGCTCGGCAGAACGTGGATAAAGCCCTTCTTTTCCGAGCCCCACGCCCCTCGCCAATTCCGCTCAACCAGCCACTTGCACACCTTGTTTGTGTAGTGCGCACAATCGAGCACCACGTATTTGTCCTCCACTCCATACTCCCTCTGTAACGCCGCGAGTTCCTCGACCCCTCCCTCGACTTTCCCCGCGAAAAGCAACCAGCTTTCGCCATTGGGCCTTTCCTTCGTCGGTTTAGCAAAGGTCCGAATCACGACCCAATAGTGGTTCTCCTGCACATCTGCCGCCAAGATGGTCACCCGCTCGCCCGGCAAGTCCTTCGTCTCGTACGGCTCTTTGAAGATCGGAGAATCATCCACGCCCTTTTCATCGTCCCACGTCTCCGCGAGCGTGGAATTGATGAAATTGTGCCGCTTTGAAAGGCTGCCCTTCGTCTGCAGCCACTTTATTGCAATCGCTGCGAATGTGCATTCGCGCCCAAGGAGCGAGTACATCGAGTTCAGATGGTAGCTCCGCCGGCCCGGTTGCGCAGTCACATTTGCAAAACCGGCCTGCTTCCTCGCTTCCGCCGCCAGGATGGGATCGAGTGGCACCCATCTTCCCTCGCGGAGCATCCCGGATTTATGCCCATCCCGAATCTCCCCGCCGCAGGCCTGGCACTTGTAGTGCGCATTCCGCCGCACCTTATCCATGTCCCACTCTCCACTCGTCTTCGACTCCCCTTCCTCATGTCGCCACCAGCGAAGCCCGCAGTCGCCATGTTTCTCCGAATGCACGTGGAACTTGAATACGATGAGGTCCCGGCAGTGCGGACAAGGCACATTGAAATACCGCATGTCGCCGAGCAGAAATTCCTTCCATATCTCCCCATGCACACTGGTCGGCGTGCTGGTCTTCACCCGAAGTGGGTATGGAAATGTCTTCGTCCGTTCCTCCGCCAACTGCAACGCACCTGCCTCGCGCTCGTCCTCCAGCTTGAACTTGTCCGTCTCGTCCATGTTCAGCAGCCCAGCGGGCCGACTGGCGAGGTTTGAGGCGCTGTTCGAACCGACGAAATTGAGGGTGACCTTGTTGAAGTGCTGTTCGAGGAACCCGAACAGATGGCGGTCATCTGGCTTTTGCTCTGCGAGCGGTCCGCAATCGTTCACCATCGGTATCCAACGCGTCTTTGAAAACGACTTCGCCAAATCCTGCGTGGGCATCACCCACAGCGTCGGTGCCGGATCGTTCACGATGCGGTAGGCCGTCCCCACCATCACAATCGTGGTCTTCGCGGTCTGCGTGCCGAAGCACAGCGTCAGATCAGTAATCGACTTGTCCGCGTAGCATTGGAGCGGCTCTCGAATGTAAGGGGTAAGAATCGTACTGAACGGTCCCGGCAACGCCGTCGTCCGTTCGGACAAGTAGATCGACTGCTCCGCCCACTCCCACACCTGCACCTGTGGCGCCGGTGCCAAGAGATCCCAGCAATACCGTTCCAACTCCCGCTCCAAATCGCTGACGTCACTCTGCATCGACCTTTGCCTCCGGTTCGCCCTCGCCTCGATACTGCCCGCGCCACTCGGCGATGACGTCCTCCATCTCCTCCCTCAGCACCGCCTCGGCATGAACATCATCCGCCGGATTCACCTTGAAAGCCGCTCGCTTCGGAAGCGATCGCAGCCTGGTCAAGAGTGGCAGAAACGATCGCCGAATGAGCGCCTTCGCTTTGTCGACGGGGATCAGTATCCCGATCTTCTCCTTCAATTTGACGATCTGCTCCTCCGCATCGAGCCGCCCTTTCTGCGCCTTGGTGTAAGCCGCAATACGGATCGCAATCGTGTCATCGTTCCGGGCCTTCTGCGCCTCCGCCACCAACCGGTGAGCCTCATTCTCAACGGAGATCGCCTTCCTCAGCGAGCGCTCCAACGAATCCAACCCACCCGCACCTCCGGCGCTCGTCCTGTTTTCCGCTGGTTCAGGCTCACCCTCATCCTCTTCATCATTATGGAAATTCGTAGGTTCCGGAGCGTTGGGAACAGAGGGGGGCTTGTGCTTAGATCGATACCCCACGCCATACCTAGACTTCGCTTGTCGCCACTGATTTGCAGCTTCAATTGAATTCGTCGGACAGCCGTTCTTGATGCACTTCGAAGCATACGCCCGCGACGTCCCCCACAACTTGCCCAGCGCCGTCGGAGTGAGCTTCACCTCCTCTGTGGAACATTCCGCCAAACCGGACGCTCCTGCGGCCTCAGTCTTCGGTGTGTCAGAATTACCCGCCATTCTGGCCACCGGAGGCAGTGTCAACTAAGTTCCGCGCAACCGCCCCATAGGTTCACACGACACAGGGATAAACCCTCACCTGTTTACTCTGTAGAAAAAAGATTCCTTCACCACCATGGTGGTAAAACGCAACCAAAGGGTGGAGGGGTGGAGAGGGTTACGGCCTATTGGCGAAACATACGCTTTTAATCCCGGCGTAAGTTACTGGAAATCAGCATTCCAGCTCTTGGCATCTTTTCGCTGATAAATCACTAAAGGTCTCCACCCATCACCCAATAAGGGGACGATGAGACATGCAAATAGGGTAAAGCGCCCAAAGGATAGGGAGAGGGGGAAAGGGAATCCGAGCGGACTCGCTCAGACAATCAAACGGTCACCAGCGCCGGGGGCTGAATCTCCCACAGCGTGTGGCCATGCAGCACCCGACGCCCAATGCGGTCGGGGTGCATGTGCTCCAAGCGCCCTAAGTACTGCCCGCAAGCCGTATTGTAGAGCAACAGCTTCCGCGCCTCGTGAGCCATGCTGCTGTTCGGGCCGCACAACTCTTTTTCCAGGTCACTCGCTTTGCCACGCCACACGGTCCAACTCACCGCATCCTTTGGGAACAGCGTCGAATCGATCAACTCGAGCATCTTCGTCTCTGGCGCCAGCACACTCATCATCTGCAACAGCTCCGGGTGATGGTAATGCACCACGCCATAGCGATTGCAGCGCAGCGCCTTCGGCACGTCCCACTCCTTCAGTAGAAAGTGAACGACGGCCGGCAACTCCGCGGTGAGCAGCGCCATGAACGCACCCCATTGCTCCAGCGTTTCGGTAGGCATCGGCATCGGCCCCGAAAAGGCGCGTAGCATGGTGATCTTGTCCGCCACGCCATCGATGGGCGGCATCACCATCAAGCTCTCCGCATCATCGTTCAACGTGATGCTCAGCCGCCAAAACGGCCGCAATGTCAGCGCAGTGCGGTTCTTTGGGTGACACCGCTGATCCTCATTCACCACCAACCCCTTCAGCATCGTGCCCATCTTCACCCGGATGCGGTAATCGAACGACGCCGCCTCATCCTCGATCATCAGATGCTCGGCGTGGAAAAGCTCCGAGTTAAACTGCGTGCCGCCAGTCATGTATTGATACGGCTTCGCGCTCCGCCCACCGAGCAGCTTGGTGATGAAATTCTGCACCAGCGATTTGCCGCACTTGGGCGCGCCAGCGAAGACCATCACTTGGCCAGGCCTCCGCTTCCCCGAGCGCAACGCGATCATTGCCAGCTTCAGCCACGAATAGAGCGTGTTGAGCTGCAACTCGCCGACTTCACCTTTGGGATCAGCATCCGCTGTCGGCACAAAGATGCGTCGGAGGAGCGCTTCCCACGTCGGCCACGGCCCGCGCTCTGGTTCAACGAACGTCGGCGACTCTGTAACCAGGACGCGGCGCCCTTGAAAATTCAGCAGCCCGGTCTTCTGGCCCGCAAGCGGACCTGCGTAGTGAACATTACGCTCTTTCTGAACGCGCAGAATCAGGCGGTCCAATTCGCTGACCAAATCCGTTTTGGCGACGTCGGCGCAAATCCCGGAAGCCTTGAACTCCCGTTTCACCGACGACTCCGACACCTGAATGTATTCACCCAGGTTGTCCCGCGTGTAGTAGCAGCGGCCTGACGGATCGAAATACACGTCGGGATCGGGCAGCGAATCATCAATCACCGCGCACCTCCAAACCACCACAGCTCCGACTTCCGCTTGCTCTTGTCGTGCTCCCAACCAGGGAGCCGCCACGGCTGCACCGGATTCCAAATCGCTGGATCAAATCCCAGGCCGCCGCGCCACGTTCTCCGGCCATCTTCCTCCACCATCACACCGCACAGCATGATCCGGAGACGCGCTGCCACTCGTTGCTCATCAGGATAATCGAACCATCCATGCAGAGACTTATTTCCCGTGAACACAATTGCGCGAAGTTTCAATCCCACCTTCTCGTGCAGCCAGCGAAGAAGAGCTCCCTGCGCATCAATGCCCACACGATCATGTTCCACCACAAGGAAGCGCGGATGAGCGGACGCCTCCTGCGAGCGAGTGTATCGAGTTCCCGGCTTGAATGGTGCCGCACAAATCCGCGGTCCCGGCATCTCCTCGCTCTTCGCCCAAAGCTCCGCGGGTTTGAAATGTCTGCCGACTTCGCAACGCCACTCCTTTCTCGCCGACTCGATCTCCTCCTTCGCGATGCTGTGCTGAACGTCACCGCACCACACAATGTCGTTACCGTGAAACAGGCTCAGAATCGCCCGGGCCTGCGCATTAGCAGCGTCGTAGGAGACCGGAGATTCTTCACAGATGTCTGCCATTTCCCACGGCCATGCTTCCAATATCGGTTGGAGCGAAAGGCGTGCTCGCTCGGCCAAGGCCAGCACGCGCCGGAAATCTTGCTGGGCGTTTCGCTGCTCCCGATTCCGGTGCGGGCGTGGCGCGGTCTGCACGGCACGTCCCTGCTCGATTAAAATACCGCTCCGGCGGGCCAATTGGCTCACGGCCTCGGGGAATCCACTTCGAGCATCGAGACCACGCGTTGCGATGTAGAACGCGATCACGTCGCCACTCGCTCCACACCCAAAGCATTTATACCCGTTTCGCCGTTCCGAGATTTTGAACGACCCGCTCCTCTCATTGTGGAAGGGGCAGCGCGCCCACCAATCCGCCCCACGCCGACGAAGTTCCAATCCTGATTCTCGCGCCAAGTCGAGCAGGCTGACATCTTCGCGTATCCTTTGAACGGCGAGCGGATCGATCATGCGGCGGTGGTGGGTCGTCGGCGTCGGCCTACTTCCCGGATTCCTTTGTGAGTTCGACGCCAAGCCGGCGCGCGACTTGGAGGCCCACTTGGGTTGGGCCTTTGAGGTCTTCCCACAGTTCTCGCAACCGATCCTCGGGCCAGCTCTCGATGGGATCACGATCTTCGACGCGTTTGAACCAAGTGTCGAAGATTGCGGCAAATCCCTGAATCGTCGCGACTCCGCCCTTTCTGGACGCCGCGCCACTTGATTCTGCTTTCAGGACTTTGCCTTCCTTGATGGAGCGGAGCAGCGTCACAGCGCTTAGCTTGTGCTCTACCGCCGCATTCGCCCAACGCTCCTGCTGAGCGGGAGACAGTTCCGCTTTCGCCAGCACCCAATAGTGCTCAGCGGTGAGGCCATCTCGTCGGACACCCTCAGCGAGTGAGGCAATCCCGGCAGCACGGTTCACTTCCATCTCGGGAAACTCCAGTTGCTCCAGGATCTCCTGCAGGCGCTCATCGCCGAAGAGTCGGCGCCCCTGCACGAGAAAATCAGCGAGCCACACCTGAACGCCCGTTGAGGCCAGCCGCAGCAGTTTGAGGCCTTGAGTGAATTGCTCGACGGTCATCTCGCCGCGGAATTCCACTCCGGTAGCCGTGAGGTTGAATACGCGGGTGTCACGCAGCTTTGCGCCTGGCGTCAGTCCCGCTGCGATTGCTAGCTCTACGCCGGCTGTTCTGTCTTGTGTGCTTTGCATGTTCGTTTTCTCCAGTGGTTGTTCTTTTTGTCTTCTCGATAGGCTTCACAGGCCGCCGCGCTCTTCGCGCCCTCC
>JAYUWZ010000787.1:0-3135 GCA_043753265.1 Verrucomicrobiaceae bacterium | reverse complement strand
CTCGTCTTTCGCGGCGGCATCGTTCCCACTTTTGCGTGATAATATCCCGTCTTCTCTCTGTTGCATTTATCGCGATATTGGAACACTTAGGGGTCCGTCCATGACCGTCCATCCACCCCGACAACTCCGTCTTTGGCTCTTCCTCGTGCTGCTGCTCACCGTTTCGACCGGTCGTGCACAAGATAGCGTTCTTATCGTAAACGAGATTCACTACCATCCGTTCGACGAAGTAAATCAGACCGAATGGGTGGAATTGCGCAGCCTTCAGGCGGTGGATGTGGACATCTCCGGATGGCGGATCGAGGGCGGCATCGACTACACTTTCGGCCCCAACACAGTGATGCCAGGACTCGCCTACCTCGTGATTGCCAAAGTCCCCGGCCAGATTGCGGGCTCGGTCGGCCCATTTACCGGGCAGCTATCCAATAGCGGTGAAAAAATCCGCATCGTGAATCTCAACGGCCGCGTGATGGACGAGGTGGATTACAGCGATGAGGGCGACTGGCCAATCGGCCCCGATGGCAGTGGTGTGACACTCGCCCGAGTTACGGCGAGCGCGGCAAGCGGTCCGGCAGTATGGGGGACCAGCGCGCAGGTGGGCGGCACGGCGGGCGTGAAAAATTTTGCGGAGGCTGGCGACCCGCCCACAGTGACCCCACTGATCACACTCAACGCGACGTGGAAATACAAGGACGACAATGTGGCGCAACCGGTGGGCTGGAATGGCTCGGCCTTCAATGACACCACATGGTCGAGTGGTGGTGCGCTGCTCTATGCGGGAAGCCCGAACATCACGGGCGCTGGCGAGGGGTTGCATGGCTATTGGCCACTGGAGGAAACGACGGGCAGCGTTGCACCGAACCTCGCGCCTGGAGGAACCGCAGGCTCGGTTTTCACGGGCGCAACGTGGCTCACAGATGGAAGTCGCGGCAAGGTGCTGCAGTTTGACGGCATTGATGGATACGTAAACGCGGGCAGCCTGCCGCTCATGACGATGTCAAACAACTTCACGTGGTCGTTCTGGGCTTATTCAACCCAGAGCGGCGGCAACGTGGTTCTTGGCAATCGCTTCTCTCCAACCGGAGCGGACTGGCCCGTTCGCGAGTTCATCAAGTTCACCCCCAGCACCCTGCAGTACGACCACAACCAGGTGGAAAATATCGACTACGTGGACATGCCTTCGAGCGTGTGGGTCCACCATGCCGTGGTGAAGCAGGGCGCCACGATGAATTACTACCGCAACGGGGTGCTCTCGAACTCAATCACCATCCAGGCCCCACAGAACAATCCCCAGCCGCTCTATTTCGGCGGTGATAGGACGAATGAAAACTGGGGCGGTCGTCTCGACGAGATCGGGACCTGGACGAAAGCGCTGCCCGCCACCTCCATCGCCGGTCTTGCCAATGGCTCGATGACTCCGCTTACCGCCCCCACCGGCAGTTCCGGGGCACCACTCACTACTTCAGTCGCGCAGGGACCCACGACTCACTACTTCCGCAAGACTTTCAATTTCAGCGGCTCCATCGAGCGCACCACGCTCACCCTCCAGCACATGCTGGACGATGGCGCGGTGATCTACCTCAACGGGGCCGAGGTGCTGCGCGTGAATATGCCGGGTGGCGCAGTGTCGCACAGCACACCGGCCTCGAGCAATCTCACCTCCACTTCACTTTCCACGAGCACGCCGATTTCCAAGGCATCCCTCATCTCCGGCACCAATGTAATCGCCGTGGAAGTGCACCAGCATGCTGGCAACCCGGACATGGTTTTTGGCCTCAGCCTCAGTTCAAGTGAGACCGCGCCAATCGTTGGGCCCTCGCTGGTGTTCAGCGAAATTTCGGGTGCGTCGGATGCCGGCTTTTTCATCGAACTTCAAAACCAATCGGCCAGCCCCATCAATACCACGGGGTGGACGGTCACGACGAGTGCCGGTGCGACGATTGCCCTGCCCGCGCAGTCCATCCCGGCGGGCGGCTACGCATCCTTCACAGGTGCCGCGCTCGGCCTTGTGCCGGCGGACGGACTGCGCGTCACGCTGCTTGCACCGGGCGGCGTCGACTTCCGTGATGCGCACGAAATCACCAACCGCCCCCGCGGCCTCACCAGCACCGGGGTTTGGGGGCACCCTACGACCGCCACGCCCGGCGCGGCCAACATCGTGGTGATCAGCGACGCCATCGTGATCAACGAAATCTACTACCACGCTCCAGGCACCTCGCTGGAGCAGTGGGTGGAGCTGTACAATAAAAGCGGTTCGCCCGTCGACGTGAGCCTCTGGAAGCTGAGCGACGGCATCAGCTACGAGTTTCCTGCGGGAACCCCCGCGATCCCTGCGGGTGGCTACGTCGTCGTGGCCTGGGACACGGCAGCCTTCGTGGCGCTTCACCCCACAGCGCCCGCTCCTTACGGCCCTTTCTCCGGCTCGCTCGCCGGCAAAGGCGAAAAGCTAACCCTTCGGGACATCAATGACAACATTGCCGACCAGCTCACCTACGGCGACAGCGGGCGCTGGAGCGAGTGGGCGGATGGCGGTGGATCGAGCCTGGAATTAAAAAATCCAAATGCCGATAACTCCAAACCCGAGTCGTGGGATTCCAGCGACGAGAGCGGCAAGTCCACTTGGACGACTGTGACGGCAGCGAGCTATCAGGGCGTTCCGGTTAACTCCAACAGCCCGGACCCCGGCGACTATAACGAGTTTGTTTTTGGCCTGCTGAATAATGGCGAATTCCTGATCGATGACATTGAGGTAAAGAGTTCGGGCACGGGTGCCGTCAACTTGGTGCAAAACGGCACTTTCAGCTCCGGCAATGCTGCCTCATGGCGCATCATCGGCACCCATGCAGGAACGGTGATCGACGATCCATCCGGCAAAGTTCTCAAGGTCGTTTCCACCGGTGCGACGGAGCACATGCACAATCACGCGGAGACGACGCTCAAAAACGGCGCCAGTTATATTTCGCTTAATGACGCCGTTACCTTCGGCCACAACTACACGATTAGTTTTCGCGCCAAGTGGCAGCGCGGCTCAAACCGCCTCCACACCCGGCTGTGGCACAACCGCCTTCCACGCCAGACTCTGCTGAATATGCCGACCACTGGCGGTACTCCCGGTGCGGTAAACAGCCGCTTTGT
>JAYUWZ010000786.1:0-3137 GCA_043753265.1 Verrucomicrobiaceae bacterium | reverse complement strand
GGCGTCACCGGACGCATGGGCACCAACCAGCACTACATCCGCTCGATCCTCGCGATCATGAAACAGGGCGGCGTGAAAGTCGGCGACGGTGAGCGCATCGTCCCCGTGCCCGTGCTCGTGGGTCGCAATGAATCCAAGCTACAGCAGCTCGCAGCCATGCACGAGGGCGTGCGCTGGACGACCGATCTCGACTCCGCGCTCTCGGACAAAAACAACACGATTTACTTCGACGCACAGACCACGGGCCGGCGCTTCGACGGCGTGGCCAAGGGCATCGCCGCAGGGAAGCACATCTACTGCGAAAAGCCCACGGCGGTCTCGACCAAGCACGCTTACGATCTCTACGAGCTCGCCAAGAAGGCGGGCGTGAAGCACGGCGTGGTGCAGGACAAACTGTGGCTGCCCGGCGTAATGAAATACCGCACGCTCCGCAACCAGGGCTTCTTCGGCGACCTGCTCAGCGTGCGCGGCGAGTTTGGCTACTGGGTCTTTCGCGGCGGCGACGGCGATGAGGACGGCGATGTCGTCCAGCCCCAGCGGCCCTCGTGGAACTACCGCAAGGAGGACGACGGCGGCATCATCGTGGACATGCTCTGCCACTGGCGCTACGTGCTCGACCACTGCTTCGGCGCGGTGAAATCCGTGAGCTGCATGGGCGCCACGCACATCCCCAAGCGCTGGGACGAAAACGGCCAGCCCTACAATTGCACGGCGGATGACTCGTGCTACGCGACTTTCGAACTCGAAAACGGCGTCATCGCCCAGTTCAACAGCTCCTGGTGCGTGCGCGTGCGCCGCGATGACCTGCTCACCATGCAGGTGGATGGCTCCCGCGGCAGCGCGGTCGTGGGCCTGCGCGATTGCGTGGCCCAGCACGGCAGCGCCACCCCGCGCTGCACGTGGAATCCCGATATCGACTCGCCCATCAAATACATGGACGGCTGGAATCGCGTGCCGGAATGGCAGTCCTTCGACAACGCATTCAAGGCCCAGTGGGAACTCTACCTCCGCCACGTGGTAAAGGACGAACCCTTCCCATGGGATCTGCGCGAGGGCGCAAAGGGCGTGCAACTCGCCGAGCTCGGCCTGCAAAGCTGGGCTGAGCGCAAGTGGCTGCCAGTGCCCGACCTCGCGGTGTAGAACACAGCAAGTCTGCGCTTGCCCAAACGGGTCCGCCCACATTTCACAGAGCCATGACACCGACTCCACGCTCTGCCGAACTTTTCGCCGCCGCCCGCCGGGTGATTCCCGGGGGCGTCAATTCTCCGGTGCGGGCGTTTCGCGGCGTGGGGGGGGATCCGTTTTTTGTGGACCGCGCGGAAGGCGCGCGGGTGTGGGATGTGGACGGTCGCGAGCTGATCGATTTCGTCGGTACCTGGGGACCCGCGATTTTGGGGCACGCCCCCAAGGTGGTCATCGATGCCATCACCGCCGCCGCGTCGCGCGGGGTCAGCTACGGCATCCCGCATCCCGGCGAGGTGGAGATGGCCGAGACGATTTGCAAATGGGTGCCCTCGATTGAGAAAATACGCATGGTGAACAGCGGCACCGAGGCCACCATGTCGTGTATCCGGCTGGCTCGCGGCTACACGGGCCGCGGGAAGATTGTGAAATTCACCGGCTGCTATCATGGCCACGTGGATTCGCTGCTCGTGAAAGCGGGAAGCGGCGCGCTCACCCACGGCAACCCGGACAGCGCGGGCGTCCCCCCGGAATTCGCGGCGCTGACCATCACGCTGCCCTACAATGATCCCGACGCGTTGCGCGCCGTCTTTGCCGAAAGCGGACGCGACATCGCCACGGTGATCGTGGAATCCATCCCCGCAAATGCCGGGCTTTACCTGCCCGAGCCGGGCTTTTACGAACTGCTCTGGAAGCTCTGCGCCGAGCACGAGGCGCTGGTGATTTTTGATGAGGTGATGACGGGGTTCCGCCTCGCAAAAGCAGGCTACCAGCAGCTCGCGGGACTAAAGCCCGACCTTACCGCACTGGGCAAAGTGATCGGCGGCGGATTGCCGGTGGGCGCGTTTGGCGGACGCCGGGAAATCATGGATCAGCTTTCTCCAGATGGCCCGGTCTATCAGGCGGGCACGCTGAGCGGAAACCCGCTGGCCCTCGCCGCCGGTCTCGCCCAATTGCGCGAACTGGAACGCGTGGATGGATGGGCGCGGCTGGAGGAGCTTGGTGCCGCGTTTGAGGATCGCATCCGCGCCGGTCTGCGCCGCGCCGGCCGCGACTACAATTTCCGCCGCATCGGCTCGATGTTTTGCACCTACTTCACCAGCGCCCCTGTGAAAAACCTCGACGAGGCCATGCAGTCCGACAAAGCAGCGTTCGCGCGCTTTTTCCACGGCTGCCTCGAGCGCGGCGTATACTTCGCGCCCTCGCAATTCGAGGCAGGCTTCCTCTCGCTGGCACACACTCACGAGGACATCGCAAAGGTCGCGGATATTGCGGCGGAGGTGCTGGGGAAAATTTAGAGCAAATCAACAAACTCTGCAGCCGTGGAAATGGAAAGCACGCGGGACATTTGTCTGGGAGGATAAGGTGCGCCACTACGTGGCGCGGCTCACGGTCGCTTGTTCCGGGGGCTTTCGCCCCCGGCTACCGTTGGTATGCCGCTTCGCGGCATCGCGGCCATACAAAAACTTGAACTGCTATAGCTCGCAATTTTTATCAAGGGCGATGCGCAGCCGAGTAGTAAGATGCACAATCAAGCCGGTATTTCCTGCGACTTTGCGTAGTTGCGTAGGCTGATTCGGCCTCGGGGAATCAGCGGAGGTGGATCAAACCGAGGGAGGATACCGTGTCCGTATTGCTTCCTGTAAGACCAATCACCAATTTTCCTCGTGAGTTGAATTCTTTCGGCTTTTCCTTCCCGGGTGGGCCCCCAAGCCATTCGCTGATGTATTGATCCGAAGGATCGAGAGTCAGACCGTCGGGCTTTATTCGCATGAAGATAATCTGCATGGAATCCACGACTTCGCCGGACCGTGCCAAAATGCCTCCCACCGCATAGCCTTCTTTTGCCACGACCTCTACTCCTCCATCCGCGGAACCGCGCGCTGCCCCCATCTCGCGCCCTTTGGCGGTCGCGAAAATAGGCTGAACTCCTTTAACCACGGTAAATTGAAACC
>JAYUWZ010000785.1:0-3139 GCA_043753265.1 Verrucomicrobiaceae bacterium | reverse complement strand
GAAGCCGCGCTGTGTTGAACCGATCCCTGCCTTGGTACCTCGTGCTCGCCACGACCGCCGTGCTGGGCCTCTGGCACATCGGTCGCATCGTGAGTGTGCGCGGCCCGCGGCTGGATGTGCCGGATGCTTCCGTGGTGGAATTGTGCAGGACGCACCTCGGGGATGGCAATGCGCTGGGGCCTTTGCGTGCGGCGCTTGCGGCGGTGCCGGAGGGACAGGATGTGCTGCTCTTTGGCGGGAAAGGGGATGCGCGCGCGGCGGAGGCGAGCTTGCTGATCAGCTACGTCGCCTGGCCGAGGAAGGTGTGGTTTATCTCGCAGGGGCTGCCGCTGGATTCGCGGGTGAAGCATCAGCCACCGCCACCCGGCACGAAGCCCGGCGCGCTGCTTTTTTACGGGATGAGTCCGCCAGCGAAGCTCGCGGGGAAAACGCGGGTGATTAGCAGCCAGCTCTCACTCGTGTTGACGGGAGAGGAGGCGGGCGCGCCATGAATCTTTGGGTTGGGTGCATGTTGCATGGGAGGCTCTTGCGCCCCAGTTGGGGCGCGGCCCTTTGGGCCATTTTCCTAGGGCCGCGCTTCGCTTGGCCGCTAGGCTATGTTCTTACGCGCCCTTGGCGCGGCACTTCAACGCCTTCGGCTTTTTCTCCGTTGGTTCGAGTGGGGGGTAATCCTGCGCCATGAATGCCGCACTCTATTTTGCAGCGTTGCTGCCGCCTGTGGCTGCGGGGTTTGGGCTTTCGTCGTGGGTCCGGCCTGCGCGGGCTGCGTGCTGGCTGGAGGTATTTGGGCTTTCGGTGTTGCTGGGTTCGTTGTTTTGCTCGGTATTTGCTTTTGCTGCGGGCTACTTAATGAGCGGAGCCTTGGTGGGAGTGGCGGTGTGGGTCGTGTGCATGGGGCTTGGGATTGCGGGCGTCTTGCGCTGGCGGTTGCGCGGCATTCAGGCGTCTCCGACCGGGCTGACGATTGCGATCGCGGTGGCGGGGATCTACGTTGCGTGGCAGGCGATGCTGCTGCCGATGGGAGGCGATGGGCTCTTCAATTTCGAGGTGCGCGCGCAGCTTGCGGCGATGCATGGCGGGCACATCCCAAACGCGTTTTTTAGCGATGTGTCGCGGGTGTGGATGCACCCGGAGTATCCGCTATTTGTGCCGATGAGCGAGTTTGCGCATTACGCGTGCGCGTTTTCGCCAAACCAGGTGGCGGTGAAGATGCTCGGCGGTTTGTGGTTCGCGGGGATTGCGGCGCTGGGGGCGTCGGCGCTGATCCGCAGCTCGGGCGAGGCGTGGCGGGGGTGGATTTTTCTCGGGCTGCTTTTTGTGACGCCTGCGGTGATTTTTGAGCCAGGGGGCGCTGCGTGGTTGTGGGGGGATTTCCCGCTCGGGTGCTTCGCGCTGGGCGCGGCGCTGTATCTCGTGGAATACCGCACGCGTGGCACGGGGGCCGGTGCGTTTGCCGCGCTCGCGATGGCGCTGCCGTGGGTGAAGCGCGAGGGGGTCATTATTGCGGGGATATTGATTTTGGCTTTCGTAATCGTCGCGGCGAGGAAGCGGGCGTGGCGGGATGTGGCGCTGGCGATTCTCCCGACGGCGCTGGTGATCGTGGGCTGGCGCTGCTTCCTGGCGTGGGTGGAACCCGCCCCCTCGGCGGATTATGCGGCCTTTTCGCTGGAGACGATTTTGGATCGGATGGACCGTGTGGGCATCATCGCAACGGTGCTGTTGCGGGAATTTGCGGTGCTGCTCCGGTGGTCGTTAGTGTGGCTGCTTGCGCTGGCTGCGGCGATTCGCGTGGCGCGCACGGCGGCGCTCGCGGAGTGGGTGCCGCTGGTGCCGGTGTTGATTGGGATCATCACCGTGGAGTGCGGGCCTTACATCCTCAGCAACTGGCCGGATTTTTTGAATCACATCGTGTTTTCGCTGCCGCGGCTGCTCCTGCCCCCGGCGATGCTGGCGATGGTGATGATTGCGGCGGCGGTGCCGAGACTGCGGATGGGTGGGGAGAAGCCGGCGGATAGATAGGCGATTTGCTGCGAGCATCGGCATGTTCCGGGCTTGCACCTTTTGCGAGCGCCCGCTGTGCTTCGGGGCTTCTCACCTCATGAGCACCCTTAATTTCGCAATCATCGGCAGCGGCGGCATTTCGCTGCAAAACCACCTTCCCGGCCTCGCGATGTGCAAGGACGTTCGCGTCTCCGCGCTCTGCGACACCAATCCCGAGACGCTGGAGAAAGCGCGCGCGCAGGTGGGCGATGTGACCACTTCCACCAACTACGAGGACATCGTGAAGCGGGACGATGTGCATGCGGTGATTATCGCCACGCCAAATATCGCGCACAAGCCGATCGCGCTCGCCGCCATTGCCAATGGCAAGCACGTGCTTTGCGAGAAACCGCTGGCGCTGACCACGGAGGATGCGCGCGAGATGGCGGCGGCGGCGGACGCGGCCGGGGTGCGGCACATGACGGCTTTTACCTACCGGTTTGTGCCGGCGATGCGCTACCTGAGTCACCTCGTGGCGCAGGGGGATCTCGGCCAGCCCTACCACTATCGCTCGTGCCGCTTGCAGGACTGGGGGACTCGCAATCTCGGCTGGCGGCAGCAGCGCGCGCTGGCGGGAACCGGGGAACTGGGCGACATGCTGAGCCACCGGATTAATTTTGCGCTCCATCTCCTCGGGCCGATGAAGCGCATCATCGCGAATGTGAAGAATATGACGCCCGTGCGGGGCGGCGCGCCGAATGACACGGAGGACTGGGTGGCAATCCTGGCGGATTTCACCAACGGCGCCACCGGCGTGCTGGAAAGCTCGAAGCTGGCGAGCGGCCGCAATGAATCGTGGCGGTCGCTGGACTACGTGGAAATCAATGGCAGCGAGGCGACGTTTGAATTCACGACGGGGAAGTGGAATGAACTGCTCCACGGCAAGCTCGGCGGGCCCGGGCTCGCTCCGCTGGCGGTGCCACGTGAATTCTGGACGTGGCCGGGGTCGCCGCGCGATCCGGGGGTGGGCGATCCCCTGGTGACGTTCCGCTATGATCAGGCGTTTGAATTTGTGGACGCCATTCGCGCGCAGCGGCCTTGCGTGCCGAGCTTCCATGAGGGGGCGGATTCGCAGGCGGTGATGGATGGTGCGCTGAAG
>JAYUWZ010000784.1:0-3139 GCA_043753265.1 Verrucomicrobiaceae bacterium | reverse complement strand
CCCCATCGAGCCCATTCAGACCGTTTTCGCGGCGGCACGTCCGCTCGGCTACCACATCATGCACACGCGGGAGGGCCACCGCCCGGACCTCGCCGATCTTCCCGCCAACAAGCGCTGGCGCTCGCAGCGCATCGGCGCGGGCATTGGCGACGATGGCCCATGCGGCCGCATCCTCACGCGTGGCGAGCCGGGCTGGGAACTCATCCCCGAACTCGCACCGATGCCCGGGGAATCGATCATCGACAAGCCCGGAAAGGGTTCCTTTTACGCGACGGATCTGGACATGCTGCTGCGCCGCCGGGGCATCCAGAATATTGTGCTCGCAGGCATCACCACCGACGTGTGCGTGCACACCACCATGCGCGAGGCAAACGATCGCGGCTACGAGTGCCTCCTGCTTTCTGACTGCACCGGTGCCACCGATTACGGGAATCATCTCGCGGCGTTGAAGATGATCAAAATGCAAGGCGGCGTCTTCGGCGCGGTCGCAGATTCCAAGGCGTTCATTGCGGCGATTCAGTAGAATGGACGGGAGCCTTTGAAGAATTCCCGATTGACCTTCCATCCACCCTGCTAGATTCGCCGCACCTTTCATTGGAACCGAAACCGTCCCTCACTATCGATGCCGCCCCGCTCTACCCGCGGCTGGAATTGCGTGAACTCTTCCGAATCGCCGAGCGCGCAAACGAGATCCCGTGGAAAGCATTCAAGGACGGAGTAGACATCTACCGCCTCTACGGCGACGGCATCACCGGCCCAACCGCGGCTCTGCTGCGATTCCGGGAGGCTGGCAAAGTGCCCCTCCACACGCACCCCGGCTACGAGCACATCATCGTTCTCGCTGGATCGCAGCGCGACCAAAACAGCACTGCCACCGCCGGCACGCTGATGATTAATCCTCCCGGCACCAGCCATAGTGTAATCAGTGAAGCTGGCTGCATCGTCCTGGCCATCTATCAGGAACCAGTACAATTCCTCGCAGACGGCGAAAGGTAGGGAGCCTCTGCCGCGACCAATCCCTGCACGCAGGTTCAGACCCCGACGGCGAGGCAATCCTCCGCGCAAAGCCCGAAGTCGCTGAGCTATTCAAAACAACAGAGGCTCCGAAGTAGTCCTTCGGAGCCTCTGCGCGCTTTGAGTATTACTTGAACCTACGGACGGTAGGGGATCAACTCCGAGGTGCCCAGGCCGCCCAGATCCAGAAGACCTCCCATCCCGGCATCAATGGTCTCTCCCTGGATGATGACTCCGAAGAAGGGCCGCACGACACGTCCCATGACGCGTCCGATATACAAGCCGGAGGGAAGTGTGATCCGCACGGAGGAGATGTTTCCTTCCACGTGGGGCAGCAGATTTCCGGTGAGGGGGCGGGTCTCCATCTGTGGATTTGCAACTCCCGCTGCGATGTGCGTGGGTGCGTCCAGCGAAATGGTTAGGTGGCTCGCATTCAACAGGGCGGTGCTGGATACCGGGCGTGTGTAGCGGCCACCGAGCACCGCGTATTCGGCCTCAAAGGCAGTGGGAATCCGGAGGTCGACTGCGGCACTCCAGTTCATTACTCCGCTGACAGCCGGGGCGGGTTCCCCGGTGGTGATTACGGGGTCCGCAGGGAATGTGAGCGTGGAGTGCTGGATGCTGGCACCCGGTGCAAAGCGTCCCGCGAAGTAAGGCACCTGGCTGCCTGCCATCACGTAGCTCGAGCAAGTCACCCGGTGTCCGTGGCCGGTATACCCGTTGAACACCACGGCTCCATTGGTCCTCACGCGCGCGGTAAGCGCTGCAGCCACCATCGGGGTCGTTTGCCCCGCTGGGGCGAGGATTGCACTCGTCCGCGCCACCACCCGCGGATCACGTGATGCGATGATGGTGTAATTTCCCGCCTGCGGAGCGTGATTCGTAGTCGAATAGGGCGAGCGCGGTGAGCGGCCGTTGTAAATCGTGGTGCCATCATCGACCTGCACCACCAGCTCCGAGACGCCCTGGGCGGTGATCTCGGTAGAGAGCGTGAGATGAACAGGGCTCAGTCCCTTCGAGCGTGGCACCAGAATACTGGCCGACCCGCCGAAGTGTCCGCGCACTGTGTAGCGTCCACCGCCCACAGTCACCACGCCCGTGGCGCGTCCCATACGGGTTGTGACGAGGAGCAGATGGGCATTGAGCGCTCCGTCCGGGCCGTAAAGGTGCAGCGCGAAGTTGCCCACCAAGCCCTCTGCGGCATAGACGGTCACGCGAACCAGCTTGCTCGCTGTTCCGCCGCGTCCATCCGAAGCGGTAACCATGAAGGAGTCCGAGCCAATGAACCCGGGAGCGGGCGTGTAGGTGTAGCCCGGGCCGGTGCCGGTGACGGTTCCATTGACCGGGGGTGTCGAAATGGTGAGCGTGACCGTATCGCCATCGGGGTCCGTCGTCGTCACGGTGAGCGGGACGGCGATGCCTGTGGAAGTGGTAAGCGCGGCAGGCGCCGTGATCGTGGGAGGGCGATTGCCCGTGGCTGGCCTTACATAGAGCGAAACGGTCGCAATATTCGAATCGCGGCTGCCGTCGTTCACCTTGTAGGTGAAGGAATCCGGCCCGATGTAAGCAGCGGTGGGAGTGTAAACAAAGCTGCCGTCTGGATTCATGCTCAACGTCCCGTGCGAGACATTGCTCACGAGCACACCGGTCAGACCGCTGCTTTCCACATCGGAATCATTCGCCAGCAGGCCGGGGGCGCTCAAGGTGTATGGAGTATCCAAAGTCACCGTGTAGTTGTTTGCAACTGCCACAGGCGCATCGTTGATCGGGTTTACCGTGATTGAGACGGTCACGACGTTGGAATCGAGGCTGCCGTCGTTCGCCTTGTAGGTGAAGGAATCAGCGCCGAAGTAGTTCGCTGCCGCCCTGTAAACAAAACCGCCCGTCGCATTCAGGGTCAGCGTTCCGTGGGTGACGCCGCTCACGAGCACAGCAGTCAGGCCGTCGTTTTCCGGGTCGGAATCATCTCCCAGCACGCCGGTGGCACTGATTGTGAGGGTCGTATCCTCATCCACCGAGTAGCTGTTCGCGACCGCCACTGGCGCGCTATTCACTGCGTTTACCGTGATTGAAACCGTGACAATGTTGGAGTCAG
This sequence comes from Verrucomicrobiaceae bacterium, assembly GCA_043753265.1. Taxonomy (GTDB): domain Bacteria; phylum Verrucomicrobiota; class Verrucomicrobiia; order Chthoniobacterales; family Chthoniobacteraceae; genus SXWH01. Next base: position 30 of record JAYUWZ010000784.1, on the reverse strand, counting down.
TCGTGCCATCATTGCTCTTGTAGGTGAAAG
>JAYUWZ010000783.1:0-3139 GCA_043753265.1 Verrucomicrobiaceae bacterium | reverse complement strand
ACCGCGCTCCTATGGCGTCACGTGTGCTTTGCGATTTCCAAGTGAGATGGCGGTTTGCTTGCGCAGATGTCTTTAAAAGGTCACAGGAAATTACTTTGCGTAAATTCTTCTTATCGGGACTGTTGACGATTGGATGCTTCGTCACCTTCCAACGTCCGCCATTCTTTGTGCCATCCTATTGGGATGCATGCCGCTTCAGACGCACTCCCAGCCCTCTGCAAAGGCTGCTGGATTGCGCGATTTGGCCGGTGAATCTGTGAATCCTTTTGCCCTTCAGGGAGTGCGTTTTGTCGCGTTTGTTTTTTTGCGGGTGGATTGCCCGGTTGCCAATGTTTATTCCCCGGAAATTCAGCGCCTTGCGAAGGCCTATGCAGCCGCCGGGGTGGCGTTCCGGCTGGTGTATTGCGACCCGGATGAAACTGCGGCGGTCATCGGCAAACACCTGGCCGATTTCGGCTACGCGATTCCCGCCCTGCGCGACCCGGAGCAGATTTTTGCAAAACGCTCGCAGGTAAAAATGACGCCCGAGGCCGCAGTTTACCAGACAGATGGCAAACTGCTCTACCACGGCCGAATCGATGATCGCTATGCGGACTACGGCAAGGCGCGCCCCCAGCCCACCGAGCGCGACCTGGCGCGTGCGCTCGATGCGGCAGTGGCGGGGAAGCCCGTTCCGGCAGCCTCGGGAGAGGCAATCGGGTGCTTCATAGAGGGGCTGTGATGCGGCTTATCCTGCTCCTTGTCGCAGCCGTATGCCTGGCAGGGCCGGCCTGGGCAGCACCTACTTTTAATCGCGACATCGCGCCCATCATCTTTGCCAATTGCGTGTCGTGCCACCACCCGGGCGGCTCCGCTCCGTTTCCGTTTACGAGCTTCAAAGAGGTGAAAAAGCACGCGCAGTTGATCGCGAAAGTCACAGGTTCGCGCTATATGCCGCCCTGGATGCCCGTGCCGGGTCATGGCGATTTTAAAGGGGAGCGCGTGCTCACCCCCGAGCAGATTGCGGCAATCGCCGAGTGGGTGAAAACGGGTGCCGCCGAGGGCGCTCCCGGGGACCTCAAGGTGAAGGCCGAATGGAAGACCGACTGGCAGCTCGGAAAGCCCGACCTCATCGTGACCATGCCGGAGCCGTTTTCGCTCCCAGCCTCGGGTCCTGATATATACCGGAATTTTGTCATCCCTTCCGTCGTACTGGAGGAAAAATATGTGGTCGCGTATGAGCTCCGGCCCACCCCGCCACAGGCCGTGCATCACGCATTCATCCTTCTCGATCGGAAAGGCGGCTCGCGGCGACTGGATCAAAAAGACCCCGCACCCGGCTTTCCCGGCATGAACGTGGGAGCCGATGCAGGCGCACCGCAGGGGGCCTTTGCAAGCTGGCAGCCCGGCGCGCAGCCGCGCAAGCGAGCCGCGGATTCCGCGTGGGTACTGCCGAAGAAATCCGACCTCGTGCTGCAACTGCACATGCGGCCCACGGGCAAGCGCGAGAGTGTGCAGGTGAGCGTGGGATTTTACTTCACCGAGAAGCCACCCCACCGCGTGCCAATGGTGCTGTGCCTGCGCTCCACAGCCATCGACATCCCGGCGGGGCAGAGCGAATACATCATCGAAAGCGCCTACACGCTGCCCGTGGATGGCGACGTGCTCTCGGTGCTGCCGCACCAGCACTATCTCGGCAAGCATGTGCACGCATGGGTGGACATGCCAGATGGCACGCAGCAGCACCTGCTTTACATCAAGAAATGGGACTTCAACTGGCAGGGTGCCTACGATTACGCGAAGCCGGTGTCGCTGCCCAAGGGCGCCACGCTGCGGATGAAGTATACCTACGACAACTCGAAGAAGAATCCGCGCAATCCCAACCAACCGCCCAAGCGCGTGCGCTATGGCACGGAGAGCTCGGATGAGATGGGCGAATTCTGGGTGCAGTTTCTCCCGCACCGCGAAAGCGATCTGCCGGTGCTGCAGCGGGACTTCATCGTGAACCTGGCGCTGCCGGACAAAATCGCGCGCTGCAACGTGCTGCTGGAGCGCAACCCCAAGGATGCGGCGACCCGCGCGGAACTCGCGGCCTCTTTCCTCACCACCCGGAAGTTTGACGACGCCGTCCGCGAAGCGCGCCAGGCGCTGGCGGATGACCCCAGGATTTCCCGCGCACACTACGTCATCGGGTCCGTCCACGTCGCGCGCAACGAGGTGCCGGAGGCGCGGGCGCAGTTTGAGGCGATGGTGGGCATCGACCCCGACGACTCCGAAGCGCAGAACAATCTGGGCTTCCTTCTGCTCGCGGAAGGCAAAGCCGCCGAGGCGGTAAAGCACCTGGAGAAAGCCGTGGAGCTGAATCCGGATGATGCGCTGGCAAAGCGCAATCTGGAGAAGGCGCGGGCGGAGCTAGGGAAGTAGTTTCACCGTACGTAGTCCCGCCTTTAGGCGGAATGCACCATGAGAACTACAACGGCGTTTTGATTTGAACGAAAGCGTCTTTGAAAAACTCCACGGTTCATTCCGCCTAAAGGTGGGACTACGTACAGCCCATCACTTCTTCACCTCATAATAATAAGCCCGGTAAGTCCCATCGATCGTGAAGCTCCCGTCCGCAGCAATGGGCACGGTTGTGTTCATCGGAACGCCGTAGTGGTCGAGTGGCGTCACGCTTTTCGGTGCGCTGTAGAACTTCAGCTTTCCCACCACGGGCTCGAGCAGGAGAGGCGCGGTGCCTACGGATTCGAGTGTCTTGCCATCGGCGCTGTAACGCGCACCGGTTTGCTTGTCGCGGGCCAGGGCGGTGATGAGGATGTGCTTGCTACGCGCCACGGGCATTTCATCGAGCGAAGTGAAGAGCAGCGAGACGAAGGGCGTCTTAATGTCGCCATCCACGCCCGCCAGGCTGATTTTCCCATTGGGCACATTGCCTACGAAACCGACAGTGCGCCGGGCGTCCACGCGAAAGTAGCCAGTGTACCACTCCCAGTATAAACCGCTCTCGAACGCTTTGGTGGCCTTCAACTTCGGATCCCAATTGGAGTAAGGCGCAGCCACGTTCTCGCCACCATCAAAGCCGACTGTCACCTTCCCCACGGCAAAGTATTCAGCCGGCGTCCCACCTTTGCCCACGACCATTGTCTTCGCGTCGTACTGG
>JAYUWZ010000782.1:0-6737 GCA_043753265.1 Verrucomicrobiaceae bacterium | reverse complement strand
GCATAGCCGCTGTGCCATTTTTGCTTCAGCGACTTACCAAGCCCCTCTTTTCTTTCACTCAAATCGCAGAATAGGCATTATTCAGCGTCTCCCTAAGTATGTCCGCAGTTTTTTCGATTCCTGCCAGAAAGTAATCGTCTCTGCTTCAAACCCCAACGAATCATTGGAGTTTAGATTGCCAAGCCTTTCGTTAAGCTCGCCGAAGAAATTTGCTAAGTCTACTTGCGGTGGCTGCGCGTAAGCGTAAAGGTCATCCGCCGTCCACCGAACGACTTCGTGGATATTAATTCCTTCATCAGATTCAACCTTTGCATAAATTGTAACATGGGTCTCGGATTGGACCGAAACAATTTTTTTTGTAGCATCAGTAGCCGCTCGGGCAATCCAATTATTTCCTGTGGTGAAGTAGGAATCTGTCTCAGTGTCTTCAAAAATTGTGATGTTCCGAGGCATATGCTTAGCTCTTCAAAAGGGGAAGAATTCGAGTTTTGATCATCTTCAAATTGCTTTTTGCGAGTTCGGTGACAAGAAGATCCGTAACCATCATTGGCTTGATCGTATAAACGTCGGTGTCTGCCACAACCACTTCATCCGGTTTAGGAAGGTGATCACGAATTATTTGAGAACGCGGTCCCTTGAGGTTGATTTTTGTGTTTGCTCCCTCGACGGACACACGAATGCCAATTTTTTCATCTTCAAATGATAGTGAAAACTTCCGCAGTAGCTTTGATCTGAGCCTGGCATCTTCGCTCTCTGCAAAAAAAGCAGCCCCTGCGTTCGCGCGTTTTCCAAGGGAGGCAATTCTTTTAAAAACTTCGTCTTTTGTTGCGTGCGCTTCGTGATGAAAAATTCGGTGTCCGACACGGGTGATTGTTCGTATATCGAGGACGCGGAACGTAGCGCTAAAAAACGCTTCTGCATAATCAAGGAAAGCGTCAGAATCGCGAAATGCTTCCGCTTGAACGCTTGCTCCCTCTACACCAAAAATAAGTTGAATTTGGTGCTCATCTTGCCTCAACACTACCTGAGCAGGACTTCCCTCATGTACGTAAAGCCCAGGAAAAAGGTCATGGCATTGTTCGCAGAGCGCGCCAGCGCGATCCCACGCAGAGTAGCCACGAAAACGAAGTTCCATTACTTGACGGTTCAGGAGCCAGTTCACAGGACTGGGTGTGGTAACTTTTTCTTCATCGAGTTCAAGGTAATTCTGGTTTACGATGCCAAGGTAAAGTCTTTCTTCACAGGTAAAGCAGCGTGGGATGCCCCTCGTCCACTAAATGCCCCACTCCGCATGCACCTTCACATGCAAATGCACCATGTCATTCACCACATGCTGCCCCAGAAACCGGAAGAGTTTGCCTGAGCCGTATTGGCTGCCGTGTGCGGTGCGGTCGAATTCCAGGATGCCTTGGGCGGTGAGGTGCTGGGCGTTGTCTTTTGCGGCGACGAGGATGGGGAATTCCAGGGGGCGGCTGATGCCGCGGAGGGTGAAGGTGCCTCGCAGGAGGTGGTTTGGGGTGCCTTCGGTGCAGGTGGAGATGCGCTCGGCGCTTTCGGCGACGAATTCGGCGGTGGGGTGGTGCTCGGTGTCGAAGAAATCGGCGGTGCGCAGGTGCGCGAGGAGCATGGCGTTGAGGGCCGGGTCGCCGAGGTCTTCACACACAATGCTGGTCATGGCGATGGTGAAGCGGGCGGAGAGCAGCGTGCCCCGGCTCACGTGGATCTCGCCGCCGGCGAGGCGGACGGTGCCGCTGTGGTGGTTGAAGAGGTTGCGGCCGGTCCAGCGGATGACGCTCTCGGCGGTATCGATGCGGTAGTGGCCATCGGGGACGGGCGGCCCCGGGAGGTGTCCGGTGCCTTCCAGCGGGAGGCTGGCGGCCTGCCATTCGGCGATTCCGCCGGGGAAGGTCTGCACGGCGGTGTAGCCGGCGGTGCGGAGTTTTTCGGCGGCGGTGGTGGCATCGAGCGAGCCTGCGCCTGCGCCTGCGCCTGCGCCTGCGCCGTAGACTACGATGGGGGCGGCGGGGTCGAGCTTGAGGGCCGCGACGTGATCGAGGAAGGCGGTCTCGTAGATGCAGGCGTTTTGCGAACCGGGGATGCGTGCCGCGGCGAAGACTTCGGCGGGCAGGACGTGGAGGAGCACCGGGGGCCGGGAAGATTCAAGCAATGAGTGGAGATCCTTCGCATTCATGGGGGGAGGCTTGATGGCGGAATAATGGGGGGATGGGAAGCTGGAACGGATGCTATGGTGCTGCTAATGACGTTGCCCTTTTCACAGAGGGCAACGTCCTCGGGGAATCCTGTTTAATCCTGAGAATCTTGTAAATCCTGTCAAAAAAGAAGCGCTGGGATTTTGAAATTTGCGCCCAAATCTCCAATACGAGCTGCTCACTTTTGAGGACAGGATTTACAAGATTCTCAGGATTAAACAGGATTGGTCGTTTCGCTTATCTCCTGAGAAATGACCAATCCCGTGTGTCTGGAGGTGCGACCAAGCACGTCATCTCCGCACAGAAAATCACGCTCGCGTGTTAAGGTTCTCGGGATGACTGGTTGCAACTGATGAAACCCCTTCAGGGTTTTTGGTCTTTACGATGCCTTACCCAGGGTAGGCCTCGCGGAGCTCGGTCCAACCCTGGGCTATATGATGAAACGCCTTCGGCGTTGCTGCTCCTCTGGCGACTTCCACCGGCGACTTCCTTTGACGTCTTGGCTGAGATGGCGGCGCAAGCTGCCTTTACGGACAGCCCGAAAACGGTATGGTGCATCCATGAGCACCATCACGGCCATTTTGGAACCGGACGCCGACGGCACGCTGCACCTGCCTTTGCCGGTGGAATTGCGCCAGTCCAAGGTCAGGGTCACGGCCACGCTCGAGGCAGCCACGGATCAAGCAGAACGTCCCACACAGGAAGCAGCGCTCGCAGCCCTGCGCCAGCTGCGCGCTCTGGGCACGTTCAAGGAAATCACCGACCCGGTGGCCTGGCAGCGCGAACTCCGCCAGGATCGCCCCCTCTCCGGCCGCCCCTGACATGCTGCTCGATAGCAATATCCTCATCTACGCAGCGAACGGCTCCTCCCCGGAAATCGAGGCACTCGTTGTTGCGGACGAAAACGCAGTGGCGAGCGTGACGCAGATCGAGGTCTATGGATTCACGGGATTATAGCCGGAGGAGAAAGGCGCGCTGGATATATTGTTCCAGCGCCTCACGGTACACCCCCTCGATACCACGGTGGTTCAGCGGGCGATAGGGCTTCGGCAACAAACCCGAATGAGACTCGCCGATGCCATCATCGCAGCGACAGCGCTCGTCCACCATTTACCACTCGTGACACGCAATGTTGAGGACTTCAAGGACGTCACAGGACTGAAGGTGATCAACCCCTTTCCCACCGGAAAAGCCAGTCTCCCCTGAGCGTGAGCGGACAGGATGTCCGCGCCACATTGTGGATTGCCTGTGGGGTGCGATGTCTTCTATTTTCTTATCCATGAGCATCAAACGCCGCTTCGTTCGTGGTCTGTATTCACCGGAACATCTTGAGCATCGCATTGCTCCCGCCGTTTTCATGGTCACGACCCTGGCGGATGCCGGGGATGGTTCGCTGCGCAAGGCGATCCTGGATGCGAATGCCACACCGGCGGCGGATACGATTGTCTTCAAGGCCGGGCTCACGGGCACCATCGCGCTGACCACGGGCGTGATGGCGATCACGGAAAACCTCACCATCAAGGGGCCGGGCAGCAACAGGGTCGTCATCGATGCCCAAAGCAACTCGCGGATTTTTTTCATCAACGACGGCACGACTACTACGAAGAGCGCCACAATCTCCGGGCTCACCCTGGTAAATGGCGACGAGGCCGGAGGGGGTGGGGCGATTCGCTGCCTGGAAGCGCTCACCCTGCAAAAGATGGTAATCGCCAATAGCTCCTCCGGCAGCAACGGCGGTGGGCTGTATTGCCGCGACGTGTCAAATGACACACCAGGCAAGCTGATCATTACCAACTGCACGTTTTCCAACAATTCCGCGCAATCCGACGGCGGAGGGCTCTATGCATTCATGAAGGGGGACATCAAGATCACAAACTCGATCATCAGCGGGAATAGTGCGACTGGCGATTTCGGGGGCTTTTACTTGGGCATTACCACCTCGGGCACAGGTAATATCCTGATGCAAAATGTGGCGGTGACGGGCAACACCTCCACGGGTGAAGGCGGTGGCGGTGGTTTCGACAACGGTCGTGCTGGCGGGAAAGTCACCGTGATTGGCAGCGTATTCACAGGCAACACGACCCAGTCGAGCGCGGGCGGTATTTACCTCGATCACGGTACGGTCTCGATCACCGGGACGACCATCGCCCACAACTCCGCCTTGACCGGAGCGGGCGGCATCTTTGCGAAGGAAGTCACTTCCCTGAGCCTCACCAAAGGCAAGGTCCTCTACAATAAAACGACCAACGCCGATTCCGTGGGCGGTGGCGTGTGGAGCAATTTCGCGACGGGGATAATCAAGACGACGGGGACGCAGTTCATCGGCAATTCCGCCGGGGATTCCGGTGGGGCGATTGCGGTGACGAACGGCGCGGTGCTGACGGTCCAGGGCGGGACGTTTACCGCCAACAAGGCGGGCGACAATCTGGGAGGAGCCATCGCCGGGCTCACTGGTGCAAAGCTCACCGTGAAGGGCGCCACGTTTATCGCAAATACCGCGGGCCTTCATGGCGGTGCCATCGGCGCGGATGGCGCGGCTGCCAATGAGGTGGACATCGAGATCACCAAGTCCACCTTCCTGCAAAACCAGGCGGCGACCAATGGGGGCGCGATTCGGAATAACGGCACCGGCGCGGTGAATATCACCGGCGGGAAGTTTGTGCAAAACGTGGCCAGCGTCGCGGGAGGTGGCATTTCGATCGACGGCCAGGTCGCACTGACGATGACAGGCGGGAGCTTCACGGAGAATCGATCGGGAAACATCGGTGGGGGCATCTTCGGCCTGACCACGACCACGATCAAAGTGACTGGCGTCACCTTCACGGAAAACTACTCGGGCGATGACGGCGCGGGCATCGGTGCTGGAAACGGTGGAGCCTCTTCGGTCAATATCGACGTCATCAAATCGGTCTTCCTGCGGAATTACGCAGCGAACGACGCCGGCGGCGTGAGGAATTTTAGCAATGGCACGACGAACATCACCTCCAGCAAATTCATGGGGAATGTGGCGCACGCTGGCGGGGGCGCCCTTTATACGGATGGCGGTGGCGTGGTGAATATTACGGGCTCGCTCTTTATCAATAACCGCACGGAAGAGGATGCAGGCGGCGCCCTTTACCTCAGCACCACGGGGGCGAACACCATTACGAAATCGATCTTTATGAACAACTTCGCGCGGGAGGATGGCGGGGGGATTCTAATGAGCAGCGGCACGCTGACCATCACCTCCAGCAAGATCACCGGGAACTTCTCGTCCAGCAAGGGCGGCGGTGTTTCCAACGGCACAGGCACGGCCGTACAGCTCGTCACCACAGTCATCACCGGAAATGGCGCGCCGCTCAATCCGGACAAGGACGGGCTTTTCGCGCCGTAAGCGCGGGGAGGCGAGGGCAAAGAAACCGGCGCGCTTCGAGTTAAAGGGGGTTCAGTCATGCGCTGCCTACGTCCCCTGCTCTCCCGGTCCTTCCTTTTGCTCCTCGCCGCCGCGCCCGCTGCCTCGGCTGAGGTGACTGCCCGGTATATTCGCGTGGATAATCCCACGGGGTTTGTGATGGAGTTTGGGGAGATTGAAATTTTCAGCGGCGGGAGGAACGTGGTGTTGAAGCGCCCGGAGATCATCACGGGGACAGTGCTGGCGCAGAAGGACAACGCGCAGCCGACGCGGGCGAACACGATCCTGCGGGACGGACGCGCGCAGCGCGATCTCACCAATGGCGACACCGATGTGACGCATCGAGCGGAGGCGTGGACGGCCTTTACCGATCCCGTGAGCAACACGCTGTACCTGAATCCGTGGTTTGAGGTGGATCTCGGGCAGGCGATGCCGATCGAGAAAGTCGTGCTGCATGCCTCGCGGTATCCCTCGAAGTTTTATCTCGATAAAGGGCATCGCGTGGTGGCCGCGCTGGATGCGAATCGGAAGGTGGTGTGGGCGGAGAAGTGGGCCTACTATGATACGGCACAATACCCCAAGGGGGTGTTCGCTTTCACGCCCGCGCCGGGCGGGGAAGCAGCGGGAAAGGTGGTCGCCGAGCGGGCGCCGGACTGGGTTCCCATGAGCTGGCTGCTGAATGCGGACGCCAGCCGCCCCCCGGCCGATGCGGAGCGGCGCCGCCGCGTTTTCGCGGAGCGCAATGAGCCCGCGCAGGTGGAGGCGTTTGCGCGTGGGTTCTTTCCCCTGCTCGATGCGCGGGTGCCGGAACTGGCCGGGGCTTTCCGGTTATACGAGGCGGGGAAGTATCAAGCCGCGCTCGATGCGTGGAAGCACTACTGGTTTGCGAAAATGGCGAAGGCGAATCGCCACGTGGCGCTGCATGGGGATTACGTGACCTACCAGGCGAGCGGCGATGATTTGCTGAGCGGCATCATGACGACCATCACCCCAAACGTCGCGACGGCGGTGCGCTACACGCCGGGGGAAATCCCGTGGGTGGATCTGCCGGAGGATCCCAAGGGACGCGCAGCGGCGATGACGAATTGTGAGCGGCTCGCGCAGGTGGGCCAGTGCAACTGGCCGCTCCTGGCCTC
>JAYUWZ010000781.1:0-3143 GCA_043753265.1 Verrucomicrobiaceae bacterium | reverse complement strand
TTCGTCCACGGTGATGGCACCCTTGCTGGCGAGGCGCAGGCGCGTGCCGGGCTTTGGCGCGGCGGGCTTCCCTCCAAACTCCACCATCACCGCGCGCTTCAGCGGGATTTTCAAGTCGCCGACGTCGCACTTCACGAGCAATTCCTCCATCGTCGCGGTTTCCACGGTGCCGACGGTTTCGTCGCCGTTGTTGAGCGCGATGGCGTCGATGCCCGAGGCGGTAAAGGACGGGGGCTGCGCGGGTTTGCGCGTGGGCGCGACCTTTTCAGCCGCGCGCTTCTCTTTCTCAGCGGCAGCATCGGCAACGGCGTCCTGCGGGATGGCGTCTTCCTTGGCTTCCGCGTCCTTGGGCGCAGCTTCCTTTGTGCTCTTGGGGGTTTCCGGCAGTGCGCCGCTCCACGGTGCCACCCACAGATTCGAAATCGTGACGCGCGAGAGCATGGGCTGCGGGATAATGGCAATGCCCTTGCCGGTCTTGGGGTTTTCGGTGCCGCTCTTGCGGTTGAGCTGCCCCACGAGCACGCCGTTCACATACATCCAAAGGCGGCCGGTGTCGCGGTCGCCGAGGAAACGGAAATTGCGGCGGTTGCCATCCGAGCCCACCTTGTCGCCAAAATCGAGCTGTTGGGGCTGGTTGAAGGCCGCGTTGTTTTTGCGTGGCGACATGTCGTAGAGATACGCGCTGTCCCAGCCGCCCTGCACCATGAGGCCGGGCTTGTTGTCGTCGAAGAAAAGCTGGATGGCGTAGCTCGCCGAGCCCTTGGTGGTGCTGAGGTCGAAGCTCACCTCCACCTTGTCCGGCAGGGTCTCAAAGGAGCGGCCGAGGTTGGGTCCGTTGTTGTATCCATTGCGGTTGCCCGCCGAGAGCAGGGTGAATGCGCCGTCGAGATAGCGCCAGGGAGAGAGCCGCTTGTCGTCCTTTTTGCGCTGCTCGCCGCCCCAGTAGCCGGGCACCGTGGCGCCCTTGGTCCATTTGTCGCGCTGGCTTGCGCCATCCCACACCGGCACCTCGCCAGGGGTGCCATCCTCACCGAGCGGTGCAAAATACAGGGTGCGCAGCGCGCTGCGGGAAATGCGCAGATCGCCGCTCAGTGCGCTGCCGAGATGCAGCGAGTCCTTGTCGAGGCCGAGCATTTTGCCCGAGACCCAGTCGCCATTGTGAAAGCACGCCGCCGCGCTGCCGCCCACTTCGGGTGCATCCTTGCGCGGCGCGAGCAGCACCCCTGCGAGACGGTCCGGCGCAAACTCCACGGGCTTGTCACCCTTGATGGGTTTCCAGAGCAGCGGTTTGTCGTGGCTCGCTGCCACCAGGGTGCCGCGCAATTGGTCGCCGTTTTTAAAGATGATCGTATCCCCGCCCTCCGCCAGTGCGGCTGCGGGAGCGAGGGCTGGCTTGTGGGGAAACTCGATGGACCGGATGGTGGTCGCTGGCAGCGAGAGGTCGCCGCCGAAAGAAGTGCGGACTTTCAACACGCCATCGCGGAATCCAATGCCTGAGACGTCGAACTCGCCGCGTGAGGCGAGCCACACGCGGGCAACGCCGCCGGTAGGCGGGTCGATGTCCTTGGGTGGTGCGAGACGGAGGAAGATTGACTCCTTGCGAGGCACCTCGGCGTCGTTGAATTTCACGACCTCGCCGGTGATTTCCTTCAACTCGCCCGCCTTGCGGATGGTGGAGGCAGCCTTGATCAAATCCTTGTCCTTCTCGTCGTCCGCGGCATCCGGGGCGGGGTTGCCGTCCCACGGCTGGATGCGCACGTTCGAGAGCGTCCACGCCATGTTCGAGCTGTAGTAGCTCGGCTGCCAGCTAAAGGTGCTGCCAGCGGAGGGGTCCTTGATTTCCGGGAGATCCCAGTCGGCGACCTGTTTGCCGTTGATGTTGATGATGAGCCTGCCGTCCTTGCGATCGTGCAGGAGCCGGTAGCGGGTGATCTTTTTGTCGTCGCGCGCCTCCTCGATATTCGCGCTGAAATTCTTCATCTGCTCCCCGTTGAACGCATTCGCCGTCACGTTGCCGGCCTGGAAGCGCAGGTAGCAGGAGCCCTTGGCGTAGCCGCGTGTGCGGGCGCCGGGCTGCAGCCAGAGCGTGAGCCCGCGGTTGTTGGTGCCGCCGTCGCCTGCGGTGAACTGGATGTCCACCTTGTCCGGCATCGCGTCAAAAAGCCGGGCGATGGGCGTGGTGCCCTTCGAGACGAGGGCACCGTCCGCATAATCCCACGAGCCGCCCGTTTCCGCCGCGGCATCCCAGCCCGCGAGGCCCATGGGCCCTACGGGGCCATCGTAGGTGTCTGGCGGCAGCATCTCCGGCGGGGTGAGCACCAGCCAGTCCGTTTTCGCGCGCTCGATCTCAATCTTGGTCTCCGCGCCGATGCGCATCTGGAATTTTCCGTCGCGCATTTCCAGGAGCTCGCCCACGAGCCAGTCGCTGCCTTGCAGCTTGAGAGTGGCGTTGGCTTTCTTTTCACCGGCAGGCGGCTCGGGGCTGAGCAGCAGGCGCTTGATGTCCTGCGGGGAAAAAATGAGCGGCTCCTTGGCGTCGGCGCGCTGCCACACCACCTCGCCTTTGCTCAGCGTCACGAGCTTTCCGTGAAGCTGCGAGCCGTCGGTGAGCTCCAAAATCTGGTCGCCCGCGGGATCGGGCTCCGCCGTTTTCCCTCCCTGCTTGCCGTTGTCCTTGATGAGTACACGGCCATTCACGATTTCCACGTCGGCGTCCACAAAAAGGCCGCCGTCGAATATCTGTTCGACGTCGAGTTCGATTTGCTGGGCGACTTGAGCGCGCGCGCCGGTGACCATTGCCGCTGCAATCGCGATTCTCAGTGCCACACGTTGCAGCGAATGGAAATTAGCGTTCATAAATAGGCAGGTAGCGGTAGTTCAGCGCGATGGAGAGCAGGCCCAGTGCGGTGCAGGTGCCGGGGCCGAGGCCGGCATCCCAACTGCCGTCGTCGCTCTGCTGCTCGGCGAGGCGCTTCACCTGGCCCTCGTTCCATTCCTGCCACTTTTTGAAATCGCCCTGAAAGTAAGCCTGCGCCGCGTAGTACTCGAAATAAAACGGGTAGCCACCGCCGCCCTCGTCGTTCTTCTTCAGCGCACCCATCGCCTTGGTGAAGGTGGGCTGGTCCTTCTTGCGCGCGTATGCA
>JAYUWZ010000780.1:0-3144 GCA_043753265.1 Verrucomicrobiaceae bacterium | reverse complement strand
GGCTGCCGCCGCCGGCCATCCACATGGTGTAGCAGCGGGGGTGGTGGTCGCGGCCGAAGTTGTCCTTCTTGATCTCGCCCTGGCTGTAGGCGGTGCGGCCGAATTCGCCGCCCCAGATCACGAGCGTGTCCTCGAGCAGGCCGCGCTGTTTGAGGTCCATTACGAGTGCGGCGCTGGCTTGGTCGGTCTCCTTGCACTTGCCGCGAAGGCCGCTGGGAAGGCCGCCGTGGTGGTCCCAGTCGCGGTGATTGAGCTGAATGAAGCGTACGCCGCGCTCGGCGAGGCGGCGTGCGAGCAGGCAGTTTGCGGCGTAGCTGGCCTGGCCGGGCTTGGCGCCGTAGAGGTCGAGGACGGACTGCGGTTCCTTCGAAATATCCATGAGCTCCGGCACGCTGGCCTGCATGCGGAAGGCGAGTTCGTAGTTGGAAATCTGCGCGCTGATGGCCGGGTCGCCGAGGGTGCCGAGGGAGATGCGGTTGAGGTCGTTGGTGGCGTCGAGCATTTCCCTGCGCGATGTAGCGTCGATGCCGGGGGGATTCGAGAGGTAGAGGACGGCGTCGCCCGCGCTGCGGAACGGGACCGCGCCGTGCTGCGCGGGGAGGAAGCCGCTGCCCCAGTAGCGCGATTGCAGGGGCTGGCCACCGCCGCCGCTTTGCAGGACGACGTAGGCGGGGAGGTCCTTGTTATCGCTGCCGAGGCCGTAGCTGAGCCACGCGCCCATGGTGGGGCGTCCGGGCTGCTGGTGGCCGGTGCCGAAGAAGGTGACGGCCGGGTCATGATTGATCGGGTCGGTGTGCATGGCGCGGACCCAGGCGCACTCGTCGGCGATCTTGGCGGTGTGCGGGAGGAGTTCGCTGAGCTCCATGCCGCACTTTCCGTATTTTTGAAACGCGAAGGGACTGCCGACGCAGAAGAGGTTTTTCTGCCCGCTCGTCATCCCGGTGATGCGCTGGCCCTGGCGCACGCTCTCGGGGAGGTCCTTGCCGGTCATCTCGACGAGCTTTGGTTTGGGGTCGAAGAGATCGAGGTGCGAGGGGGCGCCGCTTTGGAAAAGGTAGATGACGCGCTTGGCCTTCGCGGCCCAGTGGAGCTGGCCAAGCGAACCGGAGACTGCGGGACCACCCGCTGCGGCAAAGGCACCCGGCGTGGGCAGGGAGGCGAGCGCCATGGCACCGAGGCCGGTCGTGCTTTTCTCGAGGAAGGCGCGGCGGCTGAGCAGGCGTTGGAGGTCTGAGGTCATGGCGAGAGGATATTGCAGAGGAACAACCGTTCAACTGCGGTGTGCTTATGGGTGTTGTATTGGTGTGGGTCTGGGATGGACGGGATCTGGCTTGAAAAGTGAATTCAGCCTGAAGGCGGAACTAGAGCGTGTCAGCGTGCTTTCCTGGGATTGGGTGTTGGGTTAAGTTCGTCTCATCGAAACCGCTGAACTCAAATCGCTGATCACTGACCGCGCACATGTGCTGGGTTTTGACGTGTGCCGTTTTGCGGTTGCGGGGGTGCCGCCGCATGCGGAGGCGTTTCGAGAGTGGCTGGGGGAGTCGCGACATGGCGACATGGCGTGGCTGGAGCGAAATGCGGATCGGCGGACGGATCCGGAATTGGTGCTGCCAGGGGTGCGCTCGGTGATCGTGCTGGGGATGAATTACTGGCAGCGCGACCAGGAGGCCGGGGAGTCCGTGAAGGGCCGGATTGCCAAGTATGCGTGGGGGGATGATTACCACGACATCATTGAGCCGAAGCTCTGGGAGTTGGATGCTTTTCTCCAAACGCTCGGCGGGAGGCAGCGGCAGTATGTGGACACCGGCCCGGTGCTGGAGCGGGACTTTGCGGCGCTCGCCGGAGTGGGCTGGCATGGAAAAAGCACGATGCTGATCCATCCGAAGTTTGGGACGTGGCTATTTTTAGCCAGCATCCTCACCACGCTGGAGATTCCGCCGGACGAGACGATGTCGGACCACTGCGGAAAGTGCACGCGATGCATTACCGCGTGCCCCACGGGGGCCATCACCGCGCCTCAGAAACTCGATGCGCGCAAGTGCGTGTGCTATCTGACCATCGAGAACAAGGGGGCGATACCGGAGGAGTTTCGCAGGCAGATTGGCGACCGCATCTATGGGTGTGATGACTGCCTGGATGCGTGCCCGTGGAATCGATTTGCGGCCGTGTCGCGGGAGGCGCGATTTGGGGCGCGGGAGTTTGTAGGCATGGCGCTGCGGGATTTTCTGGCGCTGGATGAGGATGGTTTTCGCGCGCTGTTTCGGAAGTCGCCGATCAAGCGAATCAAGCGTGGGCGGTTCCTGCGTAATGTATGCGTGGCGCTGGGGAATGTAGGGACGACGGAGGATTTGCCTGCGCTGATGCGGGTGGCGGAGGAGGCGGATGCGTTGATTGCGGAGCATGCGCAGTGGGCGATCCGGGAGATTGAGGGGCGGGCGGATAAGGGGCAAAAGAGTTGTATGATGTCGTAAAGGGTATCGCGGAGTTCTCCCACCAGCGCTCCGCGCCATCAAGAGCGGGAGCAAGCTCCCGCACTCCAGATGGAGGTCGCCAAATCTTGGAGTTCACGACTTCCAGTGAACTTTATTTGTGGGTTCAATACGCGCGAGCGGATGGCTGTCTGCGTTACACGTTGGGTGTGTCGATTTGTGCGAATGGGGGTGGTCAAAAAGCGACAGGGTGGTTTTTTCTTTCCACGTGAAACGGGATATTTGGCTAACACGTTACGATCAAAATTCGATTTTTGAAAAAAGTCGAAAGATACTCGAATGCTGATAAATACAAGGTTGTGGAGCGATTGATATCGATGAAAGTGAAGCGGAAAAAACGTGTGGTATGGCCTCTGCTAAGGTCGTCGACAGCCGGGCGAAGGTCCGAGCAAGTCACATACAACCAACCTAACTACCACATGCTGAAAAACACCATCTGCGCGCTCGCCGCGCTCGTTACAGTACCCGTCCTCATGGCTGGTACGGAAACCGCAGGAAAGAAAACCGTTATCGAGACCGTCAAGGAATCGTGCATCACCGGAGATCTGGGCGTCAACGTCGTGAGCCAATATGTTTCCCGTGGCGTAGTCCTCGAGAACCAGGGCCTCATCACGCAGCCTTACGTCGACCTCTATTTCAAGCTCTATGAAGGCGA
>JAYUWZ010000779.1:0-3144 GCA_043753265.1 Verrucomicrobiaceae bacterium | reverse complement strand
GTCGGGACCGGTGGTGTTGGGCGGCTCGACGAGGGATGAGTCGGGCATGCGGTCAAAATACGGACCGGCTTCAATGAGCCTGCGGGCGTGGCCCATCTGGCCGGCGCCCGGCAGGTCGATGGCCTCGTACCAGGGAAGCTGAGCCCCGATGTTCGATTTGCGCCCAAGCGCCCACATCTGCCAGATTTCGTTGCAACCGTAGGTGTGGCCAAAGGCGCCGCTGAAGAGTGCCCAGTAACAAAATCTACGCGCATGAATCGCCTGGAGCCGGGGCTTGGAGGAATCGAAGGCGTGCGGGATGTTTTCGTAACCGGGTTCAGCATCGACCACGGGCTTGACCGGCGTGCGCTGGAATTCGGCCAGCACCGTGGTGTAGTTATCACGGTCGAGGGTGTGGCCGGTCTGGACCATGTTGAAGTCCAGCCACGGGGCGTCGTGAAACCAGATGGCGGAGCTGTACTGGCCAGTCGGATGAAACGTGATGAGGTGCCGGCCGAGGTCACCCTGCTTGAGGCCACGAGCCATGGCTTCGAGCACGCGCCACTCGGAGTCATCCCCCACGAATTTGTCGCCACCCAAGACCCAAACAAGCGGACGGTCGCGGTAGCGTTCGCCAAGAAACCGACCGTAAATCGCGGCGTTGTCCTCGTTGAAAATGAGCGGTCCGGTGCCGCCCTTCTTGTGCCACTTGTCGCCCCAGGTGGGGAGGAGTGCGACGTAAAGGCCGAGCGACGCGGCCTCGTTGATGATGAAGTCAACGTGGTCCCAATAGTCGTTGGCCGGACCCTCCTTGATGTCGGGCCGGGTCGGATCGTTGTCCACCAGCGGCCGGTGTCCGTAGGCATTCGGCGTGTTTAGACCGTCGAGCTCCGCGAGCGCCACGGCCTGGATGACGGTGAAGCCCTTCCTTGCGCGGTCCTCCAGATAGCGGGTCGCCTCCTCGCGGTCGAGCCGGTGGAAAAGTTCCCAAGCGGTGTCGGCCAGCCAGAAAAACGGTTTGCCGTCCGCGCTGACCAGATGACGTTGGTTGTCGGATACGCGCAACCGCTGCTGTGGCGGGCTGCCGGTGAGGAGCTGCGCGGCAGCCGGGCTCAGGAACGCCGCAGCGACAAGGGAGCAAAACGCGATGGTTCTCATAGAATTTGGTGGCGGGTGCTTGTGGAGAAAGTGAGCGCCACGCTTGGGATTCAAGGGCAAAGGGCCCGTCGGGCGCGCCGGCGAAAATCCGAGACAAACCCGGTTGGTATTCCATTGCTTCCGTGACCCGGCTTGACTCGGAGTCCGCTCAGCGAAAAGGCGTGCAGGTGACTAAAGCCGGCGACACCGGCGTTCATGGCGAGGCCGCAGTGGAGGACGAATTTTCAGTTTCCGCGCGGAAGATCACGACGCAGGGCTCGTTGGAGATGCCGGTCTCGAAGCTCGTCTGGAGTGTGTCGGCGAGCCGGCCGCTGCCGACCTGCTGTCCCGTGCGGGGCGAGTAGATACGATAGGCGCGCGGGACGTCGAAGGAGATAATCCCGGAGCCACCGCCCTGAGGCAGGTAAAGGACGAAAAGTTTGCCAGGCACGGCGAGCCCCCGGCGCCCGTAGGTGTAGGTCCAGTTCGGCTGCATATCGGCTAAGGGCAGGCCGTCGAACAATCGTGCGGCGATTCCGGGGTAGCGCGAGCCGGGGAAGTCGAGAGCCTCGCGCCATCCGGCGTTGCGGGCGGTGCACCATTCCGCGTGGTCGGGTTCGGCGGGGTGGAGTTTCCAATTCCACAGGCTGCCCGCGCCATAGACCAAGCCCATGGTGCCGCCGGCCATCAGATTGCACCATGCTTCGTGTCCCTGCCACCAGTCGGCGCCGTTGCCGGGACGTCCGATCTCCTCGTAGGTGGGTTCGCCATTGGCCACGGCTTTCACGGGCAGGTTTCGCCACATGTCAGCCACACGCTCCGCCACATGCTCGCCGTTGTGGCCGGTCTGGCACCACTGGAAGTCGAGCCACGCCTTGTCCTGGTGGGTGCGATTCAGCGCATGCGGGGCGTAGTGGATACCGGTTGGCTGGCGGTAGGCGTCCCATTGCTCGATCTCCTGGCCCGCGCGATCCAACTGCGCGATGATCGCCTCGTCGGTGTGCGGACCATCCCCGCCCACGAGCCAGATGGCCGGCCGGGCCCCGTATCGAGCTACGAGATACCGGCAGTAGCGGGCGTAGTCTTCCGCGCTGACCACGTTGCCGGCCGTCCGCCGGCCCTTCCACCCGTAGCCATGGAAGACCGGTTGGTACACGGGCGCGATGCCGTGAGCCACGAGGATGCCGGTGAGCCGGTCGAACATCTGGAAATACTCGGGGCGCAACTGGCGCAGCGTGCCCTGCGGAAGGTCCTCGAAACCGACGTCGAAGCCCAGGTCTTCCGTCCGCGAGTGCGGGCCTTTGCAGTCCATGTCCGGCTGCACGGTCATGAGCAGGGCGGCATTGTAGCCCTTGGTCTGTCGGTCCCGTGCGTAGGTTTCCGCCTGCTCGACCGTGGCCCGCCACGGCAAAGCCCAAGCTGTATCCGCGCAGAGCAGTCGCGCCCGGCCGTCGGCATGGATTAGATTCCGGCCGCCCGGCGGGATGCTCCAGAACCCATGCTGCGTGAAGATCGTCGCGGGTTCCGTCGGCGCAGGTCCGGCGGCGAATGTTCCCGAGCGTCCACGCAAGCCCGGGTCGCCATCGCGGTCGGACGATGTCCATCGCCACGCGCCTGATGCCTTGGTTGAGGCGAACCGGACGCGGAACGTGCGACCGCCGTCCCAGAACATGAGTCGCCGGATCATCGTGCCGTCGTCGTGCGTGAAGTCCGCCCACGCTTCGGTGTCGGTGTAGGGATTGGCCGTGTCGCGGGCGGAGGCAAAAGTCAGTTCAACCTCCTGCCATTGGAGAGCCGGTGGGTTGGCCCGGCCGATTTGGGAGTGCATGGCGCAAAGGGCGGCGAGGACAAAGGCGAGGCTTGGAATCTTCATGGCAAAAGGGGTGGCTTTGGCACTACGGGCTGGGTGGGGCCGGACTGGCGGTAGATTCGATTTAGCTTCTGCAGAAGCGCGGCGTACATGTCGGGACGCTCGCGCTCGAGCGTGGCTTTGGCGTGCTGCTGGAACGCGGGATGGTTCTGCCAGGT
>JAYUWZ010000778.1:0-3145 GCA_043753265.1 Verrucomicrobiaceae bacterium | reverse complement strand
GGAAGCTCTACATCATCATGGAGAATTCCGCTGGGCTGGTGCTCGTGGACCAGCATGCCGCGCACGAGCGCATCCTCTACGAGGAAATGAAGCGCCGCATGGAAAGCCAGAGCGTGGCCTCGCAGCGGCTGCTGCTTCCCATCACGCTGCAAGTGCCGCCCCGCGACGCGGACTGGATCGAGCGCCACCTCGATCTCTTCGCCCGCGCGGGCATCGGCCTGGAGCCATTCGGCGTCGGCACGTTCAAGATCGACGCGCTACCGCAATTTCTCAAGGCCGATGATCCGCCGCAGCTCCTGCGCGACATCATCGACGAGCTCCGCGAGACCTCCTCGCAGACCGCAAAGCTGCGCCTCGGCGAGGACATGATCGCCAAGACCGTCTGCCGCCATGCCGTAAAGGCCAACGACGTGCTGCGCGAGCCGGAATGCGTCCGACTCATCCAGGACCTGCTCGCCTGCGAACTCCCCTACTGCTGCCCCCACGGCCGCCCCACGATGATCCAGCTCAGCTACGGGGAGCTGGAGAAGAAGTTTGGGCGGAAGGTGTAGAGGACGGAGCGTGCAGAGCGCTGGCGACCGTAGCGGTCTAAAAGATCAAGGCTGCGCTTGACATGACCGAAACATGAATGTAGGTTCTTCCCATTATGGGGTATGGAACTGGTGGGGAGCAGGATGATTGGACTTATTCAGGCAGCGCGCTTGCAGATGCATTTTATCGGCGAGGAAGGTTTTTGCGGAAACTTTCAGAGAATCACTTTGCGAGGAGCGCGCGCAGTCAGGTGAAGATTCCCTCCTCAATGGAGGGAGTAGCATCTCATAAGGTTGCTCCGGGCTTGGATCGTCGTTCCAGTGTGGAGGATTCATTTCACCCACAATCGATTCCGAAACATGATTCACTTTTACAGCCTGCACCTTCTCCACATGTCGCAAAGGGCGGCCCGCAGATGCAGGAAGCACCCCAGATTGATTCGGCATACCAACTCCGCAAGGACCTCTTTGAAACAGGCAAGTGATGGGCGGCACATCGCAACGAACTCGCCGAGATAGAGAAACACGATGCACTGGAACAAATTGAACGCGTTCCACAGCAGTCCGACGTAGATCCCTACCGGGCGCGCTCCCTTCCAGACCAACGAACGATCGAGCAACAGGCAAAAGCTGCCCGCAAGGCAATACTGATACAGAGCCTTGAAGAATCAGAAGCACGGCTCTCGAGTATCAAACAGGCACTGAAGGAAAGCCGGGATGCGGCGTATGCATTACCGGAGACTGGGACAAAAGCTGAGCCTGCAGAGATATTGCTCCCCGATGGTTCGTACCTGCTGCCGAACGGGCGCCGCGCTCGATTGGAATTTGGAAGCGACCGGTCGGCGCCAACTGTCCGATCGAAACCAACCGAGGCATCTCCGTCGATAAAGCCTGAGGATCAATTACCCATCACGGGAGGGATGAGCGGAAGCGCGGATATCCGATTCGCAAAGCCAGAGAGCCAAAAGCCTTGGCAGCCGCCGCCAAAATCCCGCGACGAGTTCGACGAGGAAAAGCGCATCCAGACCGAACTTCTCCCATTTGTCCTCGGTTTTGGTTCACAAATAAGCGAGGCAGAGCGCGAGAAGCGGCATGAGGCGCTTTTGGGCATGGTCGCCGAAAAGGAACGCAGCATCAAAGCTCTCAAGGATCTGAACAGGAATCTGGATCCGTTTAGTGAGGCCCACAGGGTCAATGATGCATTGCGATGGGAAGAAGAACGCAGGCACACCGGCATGCAGAGGGTGGTGAAAGACCTGGAGAGGTATATCGCAAAAGAATACCCCGGCACCACCCTCTCCGACAAACTTTACCAGCGCCATCACAAGGATCGTTTGACGCGAAAGCAACAGGAGCGCGTGGATGAGCGGGCTGCGACAATAGCAGAATTCCAGAAACACCTCCGGGAATCAGGGCAGGCCCCGAACATGTTGGAGACATTTCTGGCGCAGACTGCGGGCAATGTGAAGCACACCGCAGCCGGGGCATGGGAGCTCATGGGCGGCGATGCTACGGAGTTGAGGGAGTCTGCGGACGACAACCAAGTCTTCGCAAGTACCCGGGAAGGCCTGAGTGGTGCGATTATGCGTGGCGCGGGAGATGTGGTAGGAACCATCGCGGGAAGCCCATCAGGCAAAGTGGGCTGGGTAGTATCAACCGTTCGCGGACTGGCCAATGGCTACAGTCAAACACTGGCGGAAACTGGGGACAGGGAAGAGGCCAAGCGCGCGCTGATCGCTGAGGCTCCGTGGCTGGCGGTCTACGCAGTAGCGGGCAAAATCGGAGCCAAGGGGGGAAAGCTTTTATTACCCAAAAACCCCGGGCCGCTCTTAAAAAGCGCCGCAGCTTTTGGCGGGGAAGCTGTCAGCAGTATTTCAGTGGGGACAGTGCGCTCAATTGTGGAGGGCAAGGAATACGGATTGCAGCAACTCACCGCAGATACGCTCATCGCCTATTTCCAAGCGAGGGGAAGTTACAAGAGCGAGACGTCTGCCGCAGGCAGAGAGGCAGCAAAGCAGGAACTCTCCAGACGCGGATTTAGCGAAGAACAAATCGTAACACCCTTCGATGCGGGGGAAAGCACACCGGCGGAGATAATTTCGCCAAAGGTCGGACCATCAGAGTCACAAAGCCAAGTTTTAGGCAATTCCTCAACACAGATGCGATTGAGTGAAGAGGCAAAATCAACGCAAAACTCTGAAAGACAGTTACCAAGTAACTCAGGAACGAACAAGGCTGCGAATAGCGGAAGCAAAGCCAAACAGAATAGTCAAAACACTACACGTATGGGAGTCAAAAGGAACAACCGTAAGGATTGGAAAGATACACGAGATCTATGGGATATGCTTGGGTATGGAGAAATCTTGAGTTCAGCGAATAGAGCACTCATCGCGAAAGGGAGAGTTCCCGTCGTGGATGATCACTGGATAGCAATCTTTCCAGAGGATCAACCATTGAAAGGAGAAATCATTTCGGTCCATCACGTAAAAGGGCTATCTATAACGACGGTTCTCCCCTATTCGCGCCATATGGACGCACATTTACCTGGAGGAACGAGTAGAAACTTTGGGAATATAGGATCTCAAGGCCCTTTAGGGAGACGCTGAATAAAGCGG
>JAYUWZ010000777.1:0-14258 GCA_043753265.1 Verrucomicrobiaceae bacterium | reverse complement strand
CGGAGCGAGAAAGCCTGCCGAAGGCATACGCCTCTGGCGTATTTCCTCGTTCGTTACCATCTGCCCGCAGGGGTGCGAGCGGAGCCGAGCAGCAACCGTTAGCGCGACACCGCCTTTGGATGGGATTGCGGGTGTGGAAACGCTCACTCAACTAGCTCGCACATTTCATACACCAAAAGCGAAGCGCTGCATTTTGCCGCGTAGCGGCATGACTACAATAGCCGTGGCGTGAGCGAAGCGAACCCACGGAACAAGCGACAACGAGCCGCGCCGCGTAGCGGCGCAACTCGACTTTTCACATTAAGAGAGATCGGCCTCACGGTCTCACCGGGAGTGGCTAAACTATTTCTTGCTCGCTTCTACGCGCGTGTAAACTGCGCACAAAACGCCCCGTCCACCTCATCCACCCAGGGTCGTAGGTGGCGCGAAGTGTGGAGGCGCAGACCGGGGATGCTGCGCACGGCTTCGTCCGCGACCTGCTCGTTTTCCTCGGGCTCGAGCGAGCACGTGGAATAGACGAGCGTGCCACCGGGCTTGAGAAGCCCGGCGCAGCGCCGGATGAGGGCGAGCTGCTGCTCGGGCATGCGGATGAAATCTTCCTCGGTGAGACGCCAGCGCACATCCACACGGCGGCGGAGCACTCCGGTGTTGCTGCACGGGGAATCGATGAGGATGCGGTCGAACGATTGCGATGCGAGCACCGGTGACTCCTTCATCGTATCGAGCACCATGGCCTCGGTGTTGCGCAGGCCGAGGCGCTCACAGTTTTCGCGCAAGCGCAGGACACGGCTTTCCCACATGTCACAGGCGACGATGCGCCCTTCGTTGCGCATCAGCGCTGCGAGGTAGGTGGTCTTGCCTCCCGGCGCAGCACAGGCATCCAGAATGGTCTCGCCCGGCTGTGGGGCGAGCATGTCGCAGGCGGCAAGCGTGCTGGGATCCTGGGCATAGCACAGGCCCTCCGCAAGCCACTCCATGGGCACGCGTGGGACAATGATGGAAAGCGGGTGAAATGGATGCGGCTCCGAGCCCGGAAGACTGGCGAGCAATTCGGCAGCCGTGGTCTTCAGGGTGTTCGCGCGCACGATCACTGGCGCGGGAGTATTGCTCCATTCGGCCAGAGCGCGTACTGCTTCGGCACCAAACGAGGCTGTCCATTTTTCCAACAGGAAATCCGGCAGGCTCCAGCGGATGTCGTCAGGCGCGGCATCCAGGGCGGCCTGTAGTTTGGCGCGTTCGCGGTCCGCGCGGCGGAGCACTGCATTCACCAGCCCGCCCGCGCGGCGGGAGAGTGCCACTGTTTCCTTCACCGCTGCGAAGACGGGAATGCGCGTGTGGAAAATCTGGTACAGGCCGAGGCGCAGCACACCACGGGTTTCATCGTCCACCTCGCCCTCGCGCAGGCGGCCTATCAGGAAATCGAGGGAGGAGAGATTGCGAAGGATGCCGTAAAAAAGCTCCATCACCAGGCCGCGGTCGCGCTGGTCGAGGCGCGTGGATTCCATGGCCTCGTGAAGCAGATCGTCGGCGTGGGGGCGCTTGCGCTCCCAGTCGAGGAGCAGTCGGAGAGTGGTGGCGCGGGCGTTGGCGGCCACTAGCGGACTTTCTTTTTGAGCCCGTCCACCATGGCGCGGACGTGTGCATACTTTTGGCGGGGGAGAAGCACGGCGAGGCTCACGGGGTAGCTGCCCATCTCGGTAATCTCGATGTTCACATAGCGCACGCCCCAGGCGTTCATGGCTGAGCGCGTGGATTTGTAGAGATCGATGGTGTACTTCCCGATGAGTGCGCTGCCGTAGTCCTCAATGATATAATCCTCGCCTGTTTCCACGATGCGAAACTTGGTGCCCGCAGGCAGCCAGCTCCAGTCGGCAGCGGCACTGTGGGTGGCCTTTAGGAAACCGCCCATGGCAGTGACGCGACCGCCGGGCTCGCTGTGATGATAAGCCGTCGTGCGCACGTACATGCGGCGGGTGGCGGAGGTGGTCACCTTTTTCTCCGGCTTGGTGGCCAGACCCGTTTTCGTAGCAGGGGGCTTGACTGGTTTTTTGGTGCTCTCGCAGGCGCATAGGAAGACGGCAGCGAGAAGCGCGGCAGCGCGCATGAGAGCAGGGAGCGTCATTGGGTTCTATTTCTATCGGACGCCGTTACGTTGTGACAAATGGAAATGGCGGGAGGCATCGACATGGGAAGAGTGAGGTGAAAGGTAGCACTTTATGCGCCGAGGGCCGGGGGAGTGATTTGGATAAGGAACGCTGTTTAATTTGAAACAGTGGCAAATGGAGGGCCAAAGGCCCGGTTCTAGCAGCCTGGGGCAAGAGAGGAACGAGCGCCGCCCCAGGTAATCGTAAAGAAAGACCCATGCCATGTAGGGGCCGGCTACTCTCACCAATCACTCGGCGGTCTTTATTCAGCGCTTCCATAACATCCAACGCTCATTACTGTGGCTCGGGAGACATGGGACGTGAGTCTACGCTCCGAGGGCAGCGCGCACATTCCAGTTGGATTTTTCCAGGCGATCACGGGCGGATGCTGCATCGATGCTGAGGGCGACGGAGACAATCCGCACTGCCCGATCCCGCAGTTTTGCATTGGTGGCGCGGATGTCTACCATGGCGCCGCCGCGCACGTGGCCGAGCCGGATCATCGTGCAGGAGGAAAGGATGTTGAGCGCGGCCTTGGTCGCAGTACCTGCTTTTAAGCGGGTGGAGCCAGTGACGATCTCCGGCCCGGTGGGAAGGTCGATTTCGGTGTCCCACGGCGTGGTCGATGGATTGCGCGCCGGGTTGCAGGTGAGCAGGATGGTTTTTGCTCCGAGAGTGCGGGCGGTCCCCAGCGCGCCGAGCACAAACGGGGTGCGGCCACTTGCGGTGATGCCGCAGACCACATCGCCTTTCCGCACGCCGCGCGTGGCCATGGTATTGGCGCCGGCCTCGCTGGAGTCCTCCGCGGACTCCGCGGATCGCGTGAGCGCGGGAGCCCCGCCGGCAATGATGCCCTGGACGAGCTCGGGTGGTGTGCCAAAGGTGGGCGGCATCTCGCTAGCGTCGAGCACGCCGAGACGGCCGCTGGTGCCCGCGCCTATATAGAACAACCGGCCGCCGTCACGGAGCGCGGTGGTGATCATCTCCACCGCACCTGCCAAAACGGGCGCGCATTCCGCGAGAGCGGCGCGCACGCTGTCCTCTTCCTTAACGAAGAGCCCCACCATTTCATCCACGCTCATCTGCTCCAGTTTCGCGCTGGCCGGGTGCGTTTGCTCGGTCGTGGCAGAGGCGATTTCCGCAGTGTCGATTGTTGGCTCCTTGCTGTGGATGGTGATTGGCTTTCCCGGCTCCGCGCCTTGCATGGCAAGGGCTGCCGCTCCCAGCGCTCCGCTCCGGGTGCAGAGCTCCACATGTGCGTGCGGAAGCAGCTGCGCCAGATGCTCCCGGTAGCACTCGGCATAGAAGGGCTCGTGCGTGAGCAATCCGCCGACGAGCCGCACCTCGGGCTCGGAAAGCTCGAGTTGGCGCGCGACGGAGTGTGTGAAAAGCGCGAGATCACGGGCTCGGTTGCTCACCAGCATGCGCATCTCGCTGTCGCCTTCCTTGGCCGCCCGGATCACCACGGGTGCAAGGCGTGCGACATCCATTTTGTCCGCGTCGTAAATCCAGTCCACCATTTGGGGGAGATCGTTGAGGGAAAGCGCAGCGAGCACGCTCGCGCCGAGCGGGGTCACCGTACGTGCGAGATCGAAATGGAGCATCACCTTGCGCAGGGCGTGCCGGGCCAGGTCGTAGCCGCCTCCACGATCGCCCAGGATGTGACCCCATCCGCCAGCCTTGGCCTCGCGTCCATCGCGGCGACCGTGCGCCACCGCTCCGGTACCGCTGATGACCAGGATGCCGTCGCGCGTACCCAGCGAGGCGGCAAAGCCGGAGTCGCGATCACTGCCAACGCGAATGCGCGCCGCAGGCCATGCCGCCGTGGCGATGCGGAGGAGCCTCGTGCGGTCGCGTTCGACAAGACACGCCGCGATGAAAGCACCGACATCGGTGACGTCGCGGGGAAGCTGGGAGAAGATGTGGGCAAGCTGCTCATCAGTCGTCACCACCAGATTCGTGGCAGGGAGCTGGCCTTCTTGGAGCACACGGCCGGATTCATCGAGCAGCACCCAATCGGTCTTGGTGCCGCCGCCTTCGATGCCCAGGATGGTTCGGGAAGATTCTGGCATCGGGAACGAATGGTCGGCAGGGGATGAATTGGCAAGGCGGTGGTTTGGGGGAGGGGACTGGGGCGTGATTTAAAGTGGGTGCAGTTGGAAGTGGAATGGAGTGAACAAAGTTACGCCAGTTCTTGGAGTGCGGCAGCCCTCTGCCGCTTTGGATGGTGGGTGGGAATTTTGGGCGGGCTGGTATGAAAGACCATGCTCATCTCCCTTGCGATCACTTATCCAGACCGCCCCACCTTTGCCCACTTCCAAAGCGGCAGAGGGCTGCCGTTGCTCCAAGAACTGGCGTAGGTTTTGCCTGCCCTTCCTGCAGTTATCACCCCTGCTTGAAATCACACCCGAGAGGTGGAGAAGGCGCAAATGACTTATGCCTGTTCGGTAGCCCTGTGGCAGGTCCACACCATCCAAATCCTCCGTGACACCTTCGGCCAGATCGCATATATTACCACCATGGAAAACGAAGGGTGGGCGAGTATGGCAGTGAGGAACCAAGGGCATAAAGCACACAGGAAAGAACAATTTCTTTCCTATAGTCTCCCCACCCCACAAAACCCACGAAACGCGTATAGCGCAACAACTGCAACAACCCCCCTCCAAATCAGCCCCAACGCACCGGAACACTCCGTCGCATCTATCGCCGATAATCCAATCCTGTTCCGCAAAAACCTCAAAACCAAGCATTTGCGTTCCGGGATTATCGGCGACACCCGATCGCCGATAATCATCCACCACGTTCACTCCACCTTGCGCAACAACTGCAACAACCCCCGCTCGCGCTACCGATTCAAAACGGGGATGAGCGATTCAGGGCGTGACAGAAGCCGGGGCAGGCGGGGTAATAATGGTGCCCCATGCCCACATCCCTTCTCTGGTTCCGACGCGTTTGCTGGCTTGGGGTCGTTATTTGGGTGTCGGTGGTGTATGTATTGTCGTCGTTCTCGGGGCCCGAGGTTGCGGAGATGAACACCTTTGAGCTGAACGACAAGTTGCTGCACTTTGCCGCGTTTTTTGCGGGGGCGCTGCCACTGGTCCCCGCGCTGCGCCTTACGTGGCGGTGGAATTGGAAACGCGTCATCTGGACTGCGATCCTTGCACTTTCCGCATACGGGGCGCTGGACGAGGTGCACCAGGCATTTACTCCCAGTCGAAGCGCGCTTGATCCTTTCGACTGGATCGCAGACACGCTGGGGGCGCTTGCCGCCGCACCCCTTGCCGCTTTCATCCATGCCTTCGCCGAAAGAAAATATAGACCAGTTACGCCGGGAAATTGAGGAACACGACCGCCGCTATTACGTCGAGGCCCGCCCGACGATCAGCGATCAGGATTATGATCGGCTCTTCCGCGAGTTGCGCGCACTCGAAACGGCGCACCCGGATTTGGTCAGCGCCGACTCCCCGACCCAGCGTGTGGGCGGGAAGGCGACCGCGGGATTCAAGCAGGTGCGGCATGCCGTGCCCATGCTCTCGCTGGATAACCTCTTTGCCAAGGAGGGCCTGGAGGGATTGCAAAAATGGGTCACGAGCGTGGAGAAAGCAGTGCCAGGCGAGCCTCTGGAATGGCTCGTGGAGCCCAAGGTGGATGGGCTGGCGATCAGTCTGCGGTATGAGGACGGGAAGCTGGTCACCGGTGCCACGCGCGGCGACGGCGAGACGGGCGACGACATCACCGAAAACCTGAAGACCATTCGCTCGATCCCCCTGCGCATCGAGGGTGCGCCTGAGGTGCTGGAGGTGCGCGGAGAAGTGTACATGCCCGTGGAGGGCTTTCGCCGCATGTGCGACGAGATGCGGGCGGCGGGAGAGGAACCATTTGCAAATCCGCGCAATGCGGCGGCGGGTTCCCTCAAGCAATTGGATCCCGCGACTGTCGCGAAGCGCCCGCTGGCCATCGTGTTGTATGGCATCGGCGAGCTTTCGGATGATGAGCCCGCATCGCAGGCCGCACTGCTGGCGTGGCTGCGCAAGCTGGGCTTTCCGGCACCGCAGTTTGAAAAGGTATGCCGCAGCGCGGAGGAGGTGTTTGAAGCGATCCAGGATCTGGATAAGCAGCGTGATGCATTTGGATTCGAGACGGATGGTGCGGTGATCAAGCTCAACCAGGTTTCTCTGCGCGAGCAGGTGGGCTACCATTCGCGCGCGCCGAAGTGGGCGAAGGCTTGGAAGTATGTGAGCGAGCAGGCGGAGACGCGCGTCCTGAAGGTGACCATCCAGGTGGGCCGCACCGGCGCGCTCACTCCGGTGGCGGAGTTGGAACCGGTCTTTTTGAGGGGCAGCACCATCAGCCGCGCGACGCTGCACAATGAGGATGAGATTCGGCGGAAGGATATACGGATCGGAGACACGGTGATCATCGAGAAGGCGGGCGAGGTGATTCCCGCTGTCGTTCGCGTGGTGCTGGAGAAGCGCCCCGAGGGCACGGAGGCTTTCGACTTTTTGAAATATATCGACGGCAAGTGTCCCACGTGCGGGCACCTGCCCAGGCGCGATCCGGAGTTTGCGGTGTGGGTGTGCGAGAACCCGGCGTGCCCGGCGCAAAAGACGCGGCGGCTGGAATATTTTGCGCGGCGGGGTGCGCTCGATTTGGATGGCCTTGGCGGAATTGTCGCCGATGCCCTCGTGTTGCGCGGTCTCGTGGCGGACCCGCTGGATGTCTTCAACCTCACTCTGCCGCAACTCAGCACTTTAAACCTCGGCACCGATGAGGAGCCGCGCGTCTTTGGCGAAAAGAATGCGGCGAAGCTCCTGGCTGCCATCGAACGAGCGCGCACCCTGCCGCTTGCGCGGTGGCTGCACGCGCTGGCGATTCCCGATGTGGGCGAGGAAACGGCGCACGATTTGGCAAAGCATCACGATACGCTCGACGCGGTCGCGTCATCGCCATTGCTGCGGGATGTGATCGAACTGGATGGCCTGCGCGAAGCCATCGATGCGGCGAGTCCACGCTCGCGCGCCAACAAGGAAAAATCGGACATGGAGAAGCAGGCGATGGCCACGCAGCAGGCGGAGCTGATTGCGCAGGCTGGGGTAGTGGGCAGGCGGCTCATCGATGCGGGATTTGCGCAGGCGGCGAAAAAGAAAGGCGCCACCGACGCGGATGCGCTGGTGGTGGTGGGACCGGTAACGGCGCGTGCGGCGACAGCTTGGTTTGCGAGCCCGCTAGGGCAGGATACCGTGCGGCGGCTTGCGGAATTGAAGATTGTCCCCAAAGGGGGCACTCCGAAGATCGGCGACTCGCCATTTGCCGGAAAGACGGTGGTGCTCACCGGTAGTCTCGAAAAGATGGGCCGGACCGAGGCGCAGGAGAAGATCCGGTCGCTGGGCGGGAATGTAAGCTCGAGCGTGAGCAAAAAGACGCACTACCTGGTGGCTGGCCCAGGGGCGGGGTCGAAGTTGGATGACGCGAAAAAGAATGAGGTACCCGTGCTCACGGAGGATGAGTTTATTGCCATGCTGGGGGGAGGAGCCGCGCCGGTGGTGGCGAAGGAGCCGGAGCTTTTCGGGTAGAAACGCCACAAAACTGCCCTGCCTCAAAATTGTTCCACAATTCCCCCTTTCCCCGCTTGCCCCCGCGTGTGGGAGGCTACAGGTTAGGCCCGAACTGAGATGGCACCAAAGCACGCGACCGCACACCCGGCAAAGCACTACATCCTCGATACGAACGTTCTCATCCACGACCCCGGATCACCGTTCCAGTTTCAGGACAACGTCGTATGGATTCCAGTGGAGGTCTTCGAGGAACTGGACCGTTTCAAGAGCGAGAGCTCCACGCGCGGCGCCAATGCCCGCGAGGTGCATCGCCGCTTGAGCGAGAAATTCCAGACGGCGGAGGACATGCAGAATGGCGTGAAGCTGGAGAATGGCGGCCGCCTGCGCGTCTGCGTGAATCCGCTAGTGCGCCACGGCAAGGACGGCTGGGAACTCGTGAGCAACTCGCCACGGTTTCAGTTGATGCGCAGTCTTTTCCCGGACCTCACGAGCATGGACAACCGCATCATCGGCGCCGCCTGCGCGGTGGCCGATGCGGAGACTGCCCCGGTGATTCTGGTAACGAAGGATCTGAACATGATCCTGAAAGCGCGCACCCTCGGGGTGTCCGCGCAGGATTACCGCACGGACCGGGTGGAGGATACCGACATCCGCAAGACGATGCGGACGAAGGACGAAGAGTACGAGACGCTGGACGTGCCAGCCCACACGCTCCAGGCCTTCGCGAGCCAGGAGAGCATGGTGCTCGATTCTGCAAAGAATTTCATCCCAAACCACTACATCCTGCTTCGCAACGAGGAGGAGCCCTCCCACGCGATTCCGGCGCGGCATGTAGGCGAAGGCGACCTGCGCAAGCTGCGCCGCGACCGCGTGACGATTCGTGGCGGCCGCTGGCTCACGGCGCTGAATCTCGGGCAGCGCTTCTTCCTCGATGCTCTGTATGACCCGGCGATTTCGCTCATCACCGTTTACGGCAAGGCCGGCACGGGCAAGACGCTGCTGAGCGTGGGTGCCGCACTGGAGCAGGTGCAGACGGGTGAGTTCGAGAAGATGCTGATCACCCGGGTGATCATGCCGACCGGCAAGGACATCGGCTTCCTGCCCGGCCGCGTCGAGGAGAAGATGGCGCCCTGGGTGCAGCCTGCCTTCGACGCATTGGAACTGCTGCTCACGCGCCCCCGCAAGCCGGAGCATTTCGACAAAAAGAAGCAAAGCCAGCGCAAGGTGGAAGAGCCGCAACAGTCGCAATCCCCGCAAGGACAGGGTGGCAGTGGAGGCCAGAAGCCAATGCGCCCCTGGGAGCCCCTGATGGCGAGCGGCCAGATCGAGATCGAGGCAATCACCCACATTCGCGGACGCAGTATCCCGAACGCAATTTTCATCGTGGACGAAGCCCAGCAGCTCACGCCGCACGAGTCCAAAACACTCATCACCCGCATGGGCAAAGGCTCGAAGATCGTGCTCATCGGCGACCTGGGTCAGATCGATAATCCCTACGTGGACGCCCACACCAACGGCCTCGTCTACGCACGCAACCGCCTGCAAGGCCAGCCATGGATGGCCCACGTGAACCTATTCAAGGGCGAACGCAGCGAGATGGCGGAGGTCGCGGCAAACCTGATGTAGGGCATGGAGCCGAGCCCCCTCTACCAGCCGCCCGCAAGTCCACCCCCGCAGAATGGTAGGCCTGCTTGGGTGAAGCTGCTGGTCGTTCTCGTGGGCATTGCCGTCATCGCTTCGGCAGTGGTAATTGCGCTAAAGCAGCAAGAAAAACGTGAGCGCGAGCGGGCCGCGCTCGAATCTTTCCAGACACTGAAGGACAAAGTTCGGGATGACATGGCTAAGAGCATCGAAGCGAACGATGGGAAATCCATGCAGATCGGAGTCGAGGCTGTGGACAAGGTTAAGCGGAATCTGGCCAAAGGTGCGGAAATGGGGGGCGAGGAGGGGAGGGTGCTGAAAGCGGTTTCCGAATATATGGGGGAGCTTCAGGTGCGTTTAAAACACTACACGGATACCGTGGGAAAAATGGGAGATGCAGATCCGTTTGATCTGGCTGGCCTGACGGGAAAGCAGGGTATAGCTGACCGCAGAAATTACGCGCGTGAACTCGAAGCCCAAAACTTGGAATTGAAGGCGTTTTTTACAAATGGAGAGGTGGGCTACAGGAAATTGCTCATTCGCGGAGGCATCTCGGAATCAAAAGCAGATCAGATGGTGCGGGAATTCGTCCAAAGCCAGGCCAGCACGCTGCCGCTCCAGCATAAAGTTCGCGATTGCGATGACATTGCGTGGAAGGCGCTCATTGAGTATTGCGACTTGCTGGAGGCAGAGTGGGGCAAATGGGAAAATGCGGCGAGTGGGCCTGTATTTGCAACCGATGGTGTCGCAGCAAAATACAACGACATTTTAAAAAGGGTAAGAAAGGCGGGTGAGGATCAAGCCGAGGCGCAACGCCAGATGGTAAAGAGGTCGAGGTAAAAACGCCAATGGCAGACAAGCCGCGCATTTTGGCGATTCGAGGTGGAGCCATCGGGGATTTCATCCTCACGCTTCCGGCGATCCGTCTGCTGCGCGAGACGTTTGCGCACTGCCATCTTGAAATTCTCGGCTACCAGCACATCGCCGCGCTCGCGGTGCAAGGCGGGCCGGCGGAGGGAACAACCTACGCGGATGCGGTGCGCAATATCGAGGCAGGGCCTCTTGCGGGATTTTTCGCGCGGAATGGAAATCTATCGCCCGAGTGGTGCGAGTATTTTGCGTCGTTCAATCAAGTGGTGAGTTGGCTCTTCGACCCCGACGAAATTTTTAAAACCAATCTGGAGCGCGCAGGGGTGCGCAATTTCTTGTCGGCATATGCAAAGATCAATGACGAGACGCATGCGAGCGCACAGCTCGCGCGGGGACTGGAACGCATGGCGATGTTTCTGGATGAGCCTGCCGCGCGCCTCGTGCCGGATGCGGCCACCGCAAAGGCTGCGGACGACTGGCTCTCCGCGCACGGCGGCCCCAGGGGCCTTGTGGCGCTGCATCCCGGCAGCGGCAGTGCGAAGAAGAACTGGCCGATAGGGTGTTGGCGGGAACTGGTTCAGCGGCTGCTGGCACAGGGAAACCGCGTATTGATCGCCGGCGGAGAAGCCGACGGACAGGCGCTGGAAGCGCTGGCTTCGCTTTCGCCCATAGTGGCAAAGGGCCTTCCGCTGCCGTTGCTCGGAGCATTGCTCGCGCAGAGTTCCGCGTATTTCGGCCATGACACCGGGATTTCGCATCTCGCGGCAGCCACGGGCATACCCTGCACGCTGCTCTTTGGCCCCACGGACCCTGCGATATGGGCACCGAAGGGCGGAAATGTGCGGGTGATTATGGCGGGCGAGGGAGACCTTTCCGGGCTTGGGGTGGATGCGGTGTTGCCCTAGAAATACCATCGGCGGTGGAGGCGCGCCGTACGTAGTGCCGCCTTTAGACGGAATGCACCAGCCGGGTAAGATCGCGTCTTGAACTGCTCGAAATTTCTTCGAAAGTAATAACGTTCCTTCCGCCTGAAGGCGGGACTACGTACGGCGCATCGCCCAGAAATTAAGCTCCCACCCGGTTCCACCCCTTCGTGATTCCATCCGCGATGAATTGCTCGGCGAGCGCATTGGCACGGGTGGCGGTGGTGGCGAAGGCGGAGTCGACCTTTAGCGGGTCTTTGCGTTTGGCGGAGAAATCGGTCCAGTAGACTGCGAAAGGGAAGGACTCGGGGTCGCCGTCGATTTCGAGCACGACGAGTTTCCGCACCATGGTTTCGCCTTTCTGTTCCTTGGTCCAGGCTTCGCGGCGGAGCACGGTGGTCTTGCGCGCGGCGGATGCGCCGGTCGCGGGCGGCTCGCTGGCACCGGGCAGGAGCTGGATGATGCGCGCGCCGCCGGTGGCCACTTCCTTGTCGGTGCGCAGGCGGCTGAAGGTGGGGAATACGACTCGGGGAAAGGGAGTCATACCGGCGAAGCGCCAGGCCTTGCCATCCCATGCGAGGAGTTGCGTGGTGTTCTCGCGGTCGGCGCGCGAGGCGGAGACGACATCGGTGGCCTCGACCTCGGCGATAAGGGCGGGCTTGATGAAATGCACCGTGCGGCCGTCGCTGTCGGTCATGGCCATGGGCGCCGCGACGCGCAGGGGGCGCACGGTCTCCAGCAATTCAATGCGCATGGCATCGGTGAAGCCGCTGCCCACGCGCGCGAGCACCTGGCAGTGGGCCGGCGTGTCCCCGTAGGTCAGCGCGCAGAGCAGGGAGAGCACCCCATCCTGGCCCTCGAACTCGCCCTCGACGTAGCCGACGATGACGGCATCGAGCGAGAGCTGGGGCTTGATTTTGAATAGCTCGGTGCGGCTGAGACGGCGGAGCACGATGCCTTCGAGGCCTGAGCCCGTGGTCTCGGCGAGGATACGCTCAGCTTCTTTTTCCGCGACGATGCGACCGCCCGCGCGATGGGCTGAGGCGTTTTCATCCTCACCAGCGAGCGTGCCCAACAGCTCCCACGTGGTGGCAAAATCCGGTGTGCCGCGCAGGTCCTTGCCATCGAGCATCACGGCATCGAACACTGCGAGGCGCAGCGTGCCGGCCTCGGTGCCGTCGAAGCTCACGCGGATGACCTCGCTGACGCTTACGCGCTTTCCGGCGACCTGGCCGGGGAGGTAAAGTTCGGCGCGAAGAAGCGCTTTTTTCACCTTTTGCTTTTTGAGCGATTTTGCGAGTGCGGCGAGTGCGGGTAGTCCCACGCGGGCGCGGCCACTCGGGGCGCTGAAGGCAAAGATATCGAACGGTGCCTTGCCCGCCTCGAAGTAGATGAAAAGGCCTTCGCCATCGTACTTCGTGGTCACGAGCACCTTCTCATCGCCGGCAAAGCGCTTGGGCACTTCGCGCGGGGGCACGGAGAGAAACTTGGGGCGGAGCTGCACATCGTATTGCGCAGCGACTTCGAGCAGCACTTTGTCGGTGACCGCGCCGCTTGCGGCAAAGCGGTAGTCGCCGCCCTTGGCCAGGAGTTTGGATTCGTCGAGCATGGTATGGCTTTAGGCTGCTGGTGCGGCTGCAGGTTTCTTGAGCTCCTGGTCGCTGAGCATCACGACGAGGCGGTATTCATCGCCACGCACTTCGCCAAAGAGAAAGGCGCGCCACGGCGAGCCACCGTCGCGGGTGACGAGTGGGAGATTACCTTTCGGCCCTGCGCCGAGAAAGGCGACTTCCTGCTTGTCGTGCAACTCCTTTGCGAGGGTGTGCAGGAATTCCATGGTGAGTCCGTCCTCGTGCACGAGCTGGTGGCAGGCGCGGAAGACAAAGCCGGTGAGCGCATCCTTGAGCGGGAAGCGGCGACCGACTTTAACGGGGTGGAGGGTGTTTACATTCGGCGTGCGATGCACATGAGGGCGGCGCTCCTTTTCCGCGCCCTGTGGATCGAGGATGACGTCGATCTCCTTGAACTCGCCGATGGGCTTGAGTTCGGCGTCGGAGGAATCAATCCATGCAGCGGTGAGGTCCACATCGAGACGGCGTCCGGCGTGCGCGGGCGAGAGCTCGGGGTCGGCGTCGAGGATGTCGCTGGGCTTGAGTTTCGCGGGATCCACTGCGGCGAGGCCGTTCATCACTCGGACGCGCCCCACTGGCCCGGCAGCGGTGCGCTGGGTGATGCGGAGCTTGGGGCGTTCATCGGTCACGGTGGCAAAGCCCACGCGCGCAGTTTTTCCAGCGTGTTCGAGGTGAAGGAGGTTCATGAGTCAGGTGTCAGCAATACGATACAGGACAGGAGTAAGCAGGATTGGCGGATTTTAAAAGCGTCCAGTGTGCAAAGTCGGGAACCACTCAAAGCTGTGAGAGACGCAGATAATTCGATAATTACCCTCTCTTTTCGCTGTCTCCTGAGAACCATAACACGGGGCGTGATTGTTTGTGCGGAGATGAACCGAGGCGTTCGAGTCTCCAGTGGCCTCCGCATCGAAGGTGGCGCGAAGCGCCTTTACAAAAACAGTCATCCTGAGCGAGGAACGAGTCGAAGGACCTCACTTCATCGCGGTGTGCGCGCGGGCAGGATTACCCTTCAAATTCGCATAAAACACACCCTTCCATTTCGCCTCATTTTAAACACCTTCTTGAAGTGTTCCTTAGCACGGAGCCTTAAGCGAACAAATGCCACCGCAGCAATCCGCAGCGCCCTACGTGCCCAGGAAATTTTTCAGGATGGTGAGTCCTACTGCCTGGCTTTTTTCCGGGTGAAATTGCACGCCTGCGACGGGGCCGGAAGCGGCGGCGGCGGCGAAGTTTTCCCCGTAGTCAGTGCGGGCGATTACCACGCTTGGGTCATCCGGCGCGCAGTAGTAGCTGTGCACGTAGTAGACGTGGGGGTTGGCGGGCAGGCCGGTCCAGAGTGGATGCGGAACAAGTTGAAGGGCATTCCACCCAATCTGCGGCACCTTGAGGCCGGGCTGTATGAACTTGCGTACCTTGCCTTTGAAAAAACCAAATCCCTGCACCCCGGGGTTCTCTTCGCTCTCTTCGAAGAGCATCTGGTAGCCCACGCAGATT
>JAYUWZ010000776.1:0-3147 GCA_043753265.1 Verrucomicrobiaceae bacterium | reverse complement strand
ATCTGCACAATCTCCGCCAGCATCGCCCGGTCGCCATCCATGCTGAAGACCGCCTCCGTAACAATGATTACGCGGGCATCCGGATAGTTGTCGCGAGCCCATTGCAAATGGCTCTCCAGCTTCCCCATGTGATTGTGCGGGAACACCCGGATGGACGCCCCGCTCAACCGCGCGCCGTCGATCAGCGAGGCATGGCACAGTTTGTCCAGAATGATCACGTCGCTCTCGCCGCACAGCGCCCCCAGCACGCCCAGCGAAGTCGCATACCCGCTGGAAAAACTCAGCGCCGCCTCCGTGCCCTTGAACCGCGCAATCGTCTCCTCCAGCCGGGCGTGCGGGGCCAGCGTGCCGCACACCAGCCGCGACGCCCCGCTCCCCACGCCATACTGGTCGATGGCCGCCTTGGCCGCCTCTTTCAGCGCGGGCTCGGTTGAAAGCCCGAGGTAGTCGTTCGACGAAAAATTCAGCAGCTTCGCGCCCGATGTCTCCAGTTCCCCCTGCTGCGCGATTTCAAATGTGCGCAGCTTCCGCAACAGCGAGCGCGCGCGGAGTTCATGCAGTTCATCGTCGATCGAAGGCATGGCATCAGCGGCGCGCCTGCGCCTTGGGCATTTAGTCCAGCCCGCCCAGTTGGTTCAGTCCCCAGTTGAGGAGCTTGTAGCTGTCGTTCCAGATTCCCTGTCGGCGTTTGTCCCCCAGCACCACGCAAACCACATGCTTTCCGCCGGAGGTCGCACTTGCCACCAGGCAATGCCCGGAGGCCGAGGTGTAGCCCGTTTTCATCCCGTTGCACAAGCCGAAGGACTTCATCAGCTTGTTGGTGTTCTCGTAGTTCACCAGTTTGCCAGAGGGCGTCTTCCACGTAAAATTGCGCGTCGCGACAATCCCGCGCAGCACGCGGTTGCGGTAGACGAAAAGCCCAAGCCGGCCCATGTCGCGAGCCGTGCTGTATTGCCCATCCTCCGTCAGTCCATTGGGGTTCACAAAATTCGTGCGGCGCATCCCCAGTTCGCGCGCCTTTGCATTCATCTTGTCAGCAAATTGCGAGATGCTGCCGGCATTGTCCCGCGCGAGGCAGCGCGCGACGTCGTTCATGCTCTTTATGAGCAAAATCCTCAGCAAGTCGTATCGCTTGTAAACTTCGCCAGACTTGAGCCCCAGCTTCGTCGGTTCGCACATCGCGTCGCTCGCCTCCACGCGCACCTTGTCGTCCAGCCCCCCTTCCTCCGCGATGATCAGCGCCGTCATCAGCTTTTGGGTGCTTGCCACCGCGCGGGCGTCGTCCGCGTTCTTCTCGTAAAGAACCTGTCCATTCGTCGCATCATACAGGATTGCCGCCTCGGCCTCGAGGAATGGAAAGACATTCGCGTTCTCACCCTTCGGCACCTCAAAAGGCTTGGATACCCCCGGCGACTCCGGCTTGACCGTCCGCGCAGCCGGGGTTGATTTTTTGGCAGGTGTCTTCTTCTCCGCCGGAAATGCGGGCGCGGTAGTGAATAGGACAGCTAAAAGGAGCGCTACGAGTCGTCTCATGCTGGGCGAAGACAAGTAAAGCCACCACCCCCACCTTGCAACGCGAGAAAGCGGCAACCGCCAATTAAAATAGAAACGCCGCCTCCCACCTCGCGGAGATACTCCGACTCGCCAGACTTCTCACTTCTCACCTCTCAACCTCTCACGTCCCCCAAACCTCCTTGCCCCGCCCCGTTCCCTCCTCCACGCTCCACCCATGTCCACCTCTTCCAATCGTCTCGGCTGCGTCGGTGTCTTCGTCGTGGTGCTGCTCTGCCTCAGCCTTCTGCTGAATGCGGGATTCCTCTTCGGCGAATTCCTCGGCATCGCAGGAGGCTTCGGCGACGATTCCAAATTCCGCGAGCGAGTCATCACCCAGCCGGGCAAGAACATCACCACCAAGATCGCCGTCGTGCGCCTGAAGGGGATGATCACCAACTACATGCCGGGTGCTGTGGGCCACTCGATGGTCGAGGACTTCAAACTCCAGATCAAGCAGGCCACCGACGACAAAAACGTAAGCGCCATTGTCGTCGCCGTGGACTCCCCCGGCGGTGAGGTGACCGCCAGCGACGAGCTTTACACCGCGGTAAAGAAGGCCAAGGAAAAGAAACCCGTGGTCATCACCATGGGCGGCCTCGCGGCAAGCGGCGGCTACTACGTGGCCATCGGCGGCTCCTACATTTTCGCCAATGAAACCACCTTCACCGGCAGCATCGGCGTCATCATGCAGACCTACAACTACGAGGGGCTCTTCGACAAGGTGGGTCTCCGTGCCGTCACTTACAAGAGCGGCGCATTCAAGGACATGATGAGCGGCAGCCGCGCGGCCACGCCAGCGGAGGTGGAATACATCAACGGCCTCGTGATGCAGACGTATGCACGCTTCGTCGGCCTCGTCGCCAAGGAGCGCAACCTCCCCGAGGAAGAACTGCGCAAAGGCCCTGCCGATGGCCGCGTCATCTCCGGGAAAGACGCCCTCGCGCTGAAGCTCGTGGACGCGCTCGGCGACTTCGACGCCGCCGTGGCTAAGGCCATGGAACTCGGAAAAGCCCCCAACTCCGCAGTCATCGGCTACGACGTCAGCGCAAACCTCTCGCGCTACCTGCGGCTGATCGGCAAATCCTCGGACTCCAATAAAATCGAGGTCAACTTCTCCCCAACCCAGTCCCTCCCCCTACAGCCCGGCTACCTCTACATGATCCCCAGCCACCTGGCGCAGTAATGTAGCGCGGACTTTTAGTCCGCCCCCTGTTTGCCACGCCACGCTTTTATGGTTCTCAAAGAGGACCGCGATTTACGGTTCCTGGCGGGAGAAGCCCTTGGCTTCGGGGGCGTTGGCAGGTGCGTCGGGCGGGGGGACGCCTTCTGCCACGATGGGTGCGGCTTTTGGTTCGGCCTGGTAGCCGCCGAGGGAGCGGGCGAATTGCTGGAAGCGCTCGAGGTTTTCGATGCCCACGGCGAGTTGGAGCGAGAAATCGAGGGAGACTTCGTCGGGGCGGAAGGGTTGGCCGGGCTTGAGGTTCACGTACCACTTCATCTTGTCGTCGTTTTTGCCGGGGAGCATGGGGGAGACGTCCGGTGCGCCTTTATTTTTCCGTGCATCGGCCGTCATGTGGCAGCTGATGCAGGAGG
>JAYUWZ010000775.1:0-6763 GCA_043753265.1 Verrucomicrobiaceae bacterium | reverse complement strand
GCAAGCCCTCGCCGGATTCCGCCAAGACCTTCCACGCGACGAGCCCGCTGGACAGCACCCTCCTGGAGCCCGCCATTCACGAGGCCACAGCCGCCGATGTGGACCGCGCAGCGCACCACGCCGAGGAGGCGTTTGAAATCTTCCGCCGCGTCGATACCAGCGTGCGCGCTGATTTTCTCGAGGCCATCGCCAATGAGATCGTGGCGCTCGGCGACACCCTGCTGAACCGCATCCACCAGGAGACAGGCCTGCCCTTCGACCGCCTGAACTCGGAGCGCGGTCGCACCTGCGGCCAGCTCAAGGCCTTTGGCGCACTCATCCGCGAGGGGTCGTGGGTGGATGCCCGCATCGATACCGCACTGCCCGACCGCCAGCCCATGCCGCGCCCTGACCTGCGCCGCATGCTCGTGCCGCTCGGCCCCGTGGGCGTGCTGGGCGCGAGCAACTTTCCCCTCGCATTCTCCGTGGCCGGTGGCGACACCGCGTCCGCCTTCGCAGCGGGCTGCACCGTGGTGGTGAAGGGCCACCCCGGCCACCCCGGCACGTCCGAGCTCACCGCGGGAGCCATCTACGCAGCGGCGGCAAAATGTGGTCTGCCAGCGGGAATCTTCTCACTCGTGCAGGGGCGCGATCCGGAAACGGCCATCGCGCTCGTGCGGCATCCGCTCATCAAGGCACTCGGCTTCACCGGCTCCATCCGCGCCGGGCGCGCCCTCTTCGACGCTGCCTCGTCGCGCCCCGAGCCCATCCCCGTGTATGCGGAAATGGGCAGCCTCAATCCCGTCTTCCTGCTGCCCGAGGCCTTGAAGGAGCGCGGCACACAACTCGCCGCCGGCCTGAAGACGTCCTTCACCGCAGGCGTGGGCCAGATGTGCACAAAACCCGGCATCATCTTCGCCCTTGGTGGACCGGACTTCGACAAGTTCGCCGAGGAATTCCGCACCCAGGTGGGCACGACCACCTGCGGCACCATGCTG
This sequence comes from Verrucomicrobiaceae bacterium, assembly GCA_043753265.1. Taxonomy (GTDB): domain Bacteria; phylum Verrucomicrobiota; class Verrucomicrobiia; order Chthoniobacterales; family Chthoniobacteraceae; genus SXWH01. The sequence goes on along the minus strand of JAYUWZ010000775.1, from coordinate 5,786 downwards.
CACAAGGGCATCGCCGATGCCTACTACTCGGGCGTGGACCGCGTGCGGGCCACCAAGGGCGTGACTGTTCTGGGAGAATCCGACGCCGATGCCGACGCCACGCGCACGCAGGCCGAGCCCGTCGCATTCACCACCGACGCGCAGACCTTCCTGCTCGAGCACGATTTGAAAGAGGAGGTCTTCGGCCCCTACACCCTGCTCGTCGCCGCGCGCACGGTTGCAGAACTCGAAGCCGCGGCACGCAGTCTCGCGGGCCAGCTCACCGCCACGCTGCACGCCAGCGAAAACGACCTCGCCGCATTTGGCAACCTCGCCGGCATCCTGGAGCGCAAGGCCGGACGCGTAGTCATCAACGGATTCCCCACCGGCGTGGAAGTCTGCCCGGCCATGCAGCACGGCGGCCCCTACCCTGCCACCACCGACTCCCGCACCACAAGTGTCGGTACCGCATCCATCCACCGCTGGGCCCGCCCCGTGTGCTACCAAAATTTCCCACACGCCGCCCTGCCCGCCGAACTCCGCGACGAAAACCCACGCGGGGTAATGCGGATTTTCAATGGGGTGCTGACGAAGTAGGATATATCGCGCAAGAAGCACGGTAAAGCTCAGGTGGTTTTGCGAGTCCACTACACGATCCGCACCAGCACATCATTCACATCCTCAATCCCCCCGACCCTCAGAAACTTCGGCAACCCAGTCAGCGGCACCGCCACCGCATTGATTTTCAGGCTGCCGATTTTCTGCCCTTCGATCACGAAATTGTGCGTGAGACTCGGGCTCGCTGTTGCGGTTCCGCTTCCTGCCCCGATGAGGATATTCCCAATCGCCTTTTGCGTGGCGGGCAGCCCGGCTCCCGCCGCTGCAATGTCGTCACCATTGCCAAAGATTCCATCCACCGGGTTGACTCCCGAGGCCAGAGTACTTGTGACGAAGGTTCCCTTCACCGTCACGTTCCCGATCTTTCCAGCGCGGATGAATGTCTCATCGCCATCGATGGCGCCGTCGCCGCCGAGATTCACGCCCGCCAGGAACATGGAGGTGCTCACCCCTTGCGTGGGAAAGAGTGTGCTGCCCACCACGATGTTTCCCATCTGCGTCGCCGCCGCGATGAGCGTGCCGGAAATGGAGTGCGTGCTGGTGATGGCACCGATCGTCGTCTCGCTCTCGAGGATGGTATCCTTCATGCCGATGAGCGTAATCACCCCGGCACCTACCGAGGGCTTGAGCGAGATGGAGACGCTGCCGATCGCAGCCGCCAGCAGTTGCACATTGTCGAGCCCCGTCGTGTTCGTGTTCGCACCGCTGCCCGTGCTGATCTTGAATCCGCCAAAAGTCGTGAATACCGCGACTTCGAAATTCTTCATCCCTCCGCCCGTCGTCTTGATGGCGCCTAGCGACCCTGCCGTGGCGATGATTTGGTGGCGCAGCGGGTCATTGTACAAATCCCCCGTGGTTGTGCCATCAAAGCTGAATGCCGAAATGGAGCCGATCGACTTCGCCAGCAGCGAACCCATGAAATCCCCCGACACCTTGATGTTGCGGATGGACGATGCGGAATCCACGTAACCCACAAAGTCGCTATTCACCTTGAAAGTGCCCATTCCCGCAGCGGAGGGATCCTTCATCGTCACAGTGCCCGCATACGGCCCGGTCTTCACCGTCAGCGTATTGATGCTGCCCACGGTGAGCGTGGCACCCGCCAGGAACGCCGCGCAATTAAAGCTGCCGCAATTTCCCTCGATCTCGCTGCCCGAGCTGCCCCACGCGCCATTCGGGATGCTCATAGACCCGACATCGGCTTTCGTGAGCACGCCCACTTCGAATTTATCCACTTCGAAGACCACGTAGCAGTCGCCGTTCTTTTGCTTGAAGGCCTTGATGCTCTGCGTGGTCTTGATGAGCCCCGCGCCCATCCAGTTGTTCACGGTGATTTTGCCCAGGCCGCCACCACCAACCCCACCCGCCAGGCCATCGCCTGTGACGTCGATCACCACACCATCGCCGAGGATGTTGCGGATACTCACATTCGGCTGGTTGGTGTAGGTGTCGAGATACGGCAGACCTTCGCCAAAATCGATTTCCGAAAAGGCGTTCACATCCGTCAGCGTTACCTTCGTAGCCTTGCCGGTGATCTTCAAAGCCGGGTCGCCTCCCGCCACGCCATCGCCCAGGATCACATTGCGCCCGAGCGTGAGCGAACCGAGGTTTTGATTCGCCCCCGGCGTGATAATCGAGGCAATCGTCGTGGTGCCGACGCTGGTTCTGCTCAGGCCGATTTTCAGCTTCGTCGTCAGGTCAGTGTTCAGCGTTTCGATTTTCTCGATGTCCACCCCCGGCGTCGTCCCAGCGGTGATTCGCAGGCTTCCGGCGCCCGCCACCGCGATGCGAATCACATCACCCGTGGCGTCCGTGAGCGCAAACGGATTGGTGGCATCCACGCCATTCGGATCGAGCCGGATGGTAAAGACATCGAGGTCCGGGTGCCCCGCATTCGCACTGGGCAGCGTCGCAGTCGCGATCTGTTGCCCGAGCGTGGGATCGAGGTCCGTCGTTCCGGAGAAAAAGCCGCGGATCACCAGGTAATCATCCGCATCGATTGCGGCGCGGATCTCCTTGTGGGAATCGCGTCCGCTCGTGGCAAAAAAGATGCGCCCCTCGGGTCCGAACGAAGCATCCAGGTTCCCGGAATCCGTCACACGCAGCGCGAAATATTGCCCAATTGTGGTGGGGCCCGCATTGCGGTTGCCCACCACCAACACGTTGTCGTTGCTGTCCACCACGATGGACTGGCCAAACTGCGCACTGGTGCTGAAGTCCACCGTCCCATCCCCTGCGAGTGTTGCATCGATGGCTCCCGAGGCCTGGTTGAATCGCTTGAGGTATCCTCCCGCACCTTGATTTCCACCCGTCGCAAGCAACCGTCCCTGGTTGTCCAGGGCCACTCCTCCGAGATTTACGAGATCCAGCCGCCCGCCCGATGCGAACGTATTCACGGGCGTGCCAAACGTGGAATCCACCTTCAGCACATATCCGCCGCTGAGGTCGTATGCCTCAATGAAAAGACCGGTCCCCGCAAAGAGCACCCGCCCCGCCTTGTCCGGCTGCGGCGTTCCAAAATGCAGCAGGCCATTCGTCCCAAACTGCGTATTCGCCCCACCATTCGTTGCGTTCAGTTTGATAACATACGCCTCGTCCCCCGCCATCGCCGAGGCAAAGGTTCCTGTTCCATTCAGCATGGGATTCGAGCTGTCGTAAGTTCCCGAGAAAAACACCGCACCACCTCCATCGAGGCCCAGCCTCCCCGCGTAGTCCTCCCCCGCCCCGCCCCAGCGCGCCACGCCCTGGATGCCAAAACCAGTAATGGCATTACCCGTTGCCCCATCCAGCTTCATCACCACCGTGTCGTCCGTGCCTGTACCGGTCGTACTCATGATGCCCACGCCGCCAAATCCCGCGTTAATCGTGTCAAACTCCGCGAGCACGTACACATTACCCCCGGAATCCACTACAATGTCGCGCGGTGTCTCCTGCTCGATGACCCCCGCGCCTCCCGGCCCCCCTCCCCACGACTGCGCCCATAACAAAGTCCCGTCCGGGGAATACTTCGCGATGTAAATATCACTCCCGGCGGGAGTGCCCATATTCGACTCCTGCGTCTGCAGTATCAAAGTGCCCGTCGCAGAGGCGTCCATGTCGATCGCCCCGTCGAATACCCCAGTGACATAAATATTCCCCGCTGAATCCGTGGCCACAGGCACTGACGTATTGTAGCCCGACGCAAAATTCTGAGCGAACGACAGGGTCGCAGGTGCCACCCTGGCCTCCAGCGGCTCAATAAAAAAGGAGGTACGTAGGCGGGCGCGAGCCGGCGCGTTCTTCGAGGCGGGTTTGTTCATGGCTGGGTAGTGACTGACGGGGCCTATCCGTAGTGTTACCCATTACCCTACGCAGCGTGCAAAAATTGCAAAGCTGTTTCTTCGCACACGTAAAATAACCACCCAGCAGCTCGCTAAAGCCGCGTCGTATCGCGGATATCTGTCACCGGTTCATCGCCGCCAGCACCTCCGGGTCGCGCACATCCGCCCAGTCGCCCTGCAACTCCACCACGCGCACCACATTCCCGCTCTGCGCGAGATCGCGAATGGCATCCGTGAGCTCATACTCCCCGCGCGGCGAAAGCTTCAGCCGCGCCGTGAAATCAAAAATACTCGGGCGGAACGTATAGACGCCCGCATTGTACCAAGGGCTCGGTGCCTTGCCCGCCGGCTTCTCGATGAGATCCGTAAGCTCAAAGCGCTCATTCACCACCACGCAGCCGCCCTTCGCGATTTCGCCCTCGTTGTGCTTCACGCTCACCAGCGCCGCGGCATCTCCCAGCGCCACGAGCCGCTGGTAGTTCGACGGGGTGATGAGGATGTCCCCATAGCTCAGCACAAAGGGATCAGCCCCCGCAAACCCGCGCGCCAGCTCCACCACACGGCCCGTGCCATCCTGCACCACCTGCGTCTCATAGCTCACGCGCACTCCAAACTTCGTCCCATCGCCAAAGAACGCCTTCACCACGTCCGCACGGTAGCCCACGACGATGAGAAAATCCGTCACCCCCGCCGCCTTCAGCCCCTCCACGATATGCAGCAGGATCGGCTTCCCATGCACCTCCAGCATCGGCTTGGGCAATTCATTGGTGAGCTCCTTCATCCGCGTGCCTTTGCCCGCGGCGAGAAGAACGGCTTTGGTGACAATCTCGGGCATGACTCCTAAATGCGATAGGCAGCGAGGGAGATGCAAGCAGGCAGGTCAATTCCGCTTGATACGAATGCGCTTTCCCAAAATCATCCAAAGCCCAAGCGCTCCGCTGAGCAAACTGAGGACGAGCACGACCCACGACACGACGCTCAACAAAGAGAACATTCCCTCGGAGCCCCTGATAGGGTGCAAGCTCTGAGCAAGCCGGAAGCAATCAAAGCAGAGCGCCGTTATAGCCACCAGCACCACGCCCATCAGGCGTCCAGAATGTTGGCGCAAAAAACGCATATCTTACTCTCATACAAGAAAACTCAGTGGAGCGCAATAGCCTGCCATGGATACGACTTAGTCAGGCATCTTGCGAAAGAGCATGCCCCTCCCTAACGTCGGCACCACATGCATTTTCTCCTCACCAATGACGATGGAATCAAAGCCCCCGGCCTCGCTGCGCTGGAGATGGCAGTGCGCACGCTGCCGGGTGCGACGATCAGCGTGGTCGCGCCAACCTCGGAGCAATCCCAGTGCGGGCATCGCGTGACCACGCGCGAGGCCATCAAGGTTTCCAAGCTGGAAGAACATCGCTATCACGTCGATGGCACGCCTGCCGACTGCGTGCGCATCGCGATTTTCGCGCTCGGTATTCGTCCGGACTTCGTTGTCTCCGGCGTGAATGCCGGTGGCAACATGGGGCAGGATCTCGTGATCAGCGGCACCGTCGCGGGAGCCCGCGAGGCTGCATTTCACGGCATCCCCGCCGCTGCCTTCTCGCAATACCTTATCCGCGAGTTCGCGGTGGACTGGGAACGCATGTCCGTGTGGACGCGCCAGGTGCTGGGCGAATTGATCCCGGAGCCGCTGGCAGACGGCGAGTTCTGGAACGTGAATTACCCGCACCTTCCCGCGGGCCCGATGGACCCGCCCGAGCGCGTACTGTGCCACCCGTGCCGCGCACCGCTCAACGTCTCCTATGAGAACACGCCACTAGGCGAAGCCACCACCAGCCACCTCTACACCGCAAGCTATGCGTCGCGTCCCGCAGG
>JAYUWZ010000774.1:0-3151 GCA_043753265.1 Verrucomicrobiaceae bacterium | reverse complement strand
CCGCCTCAACCGAGCATGCACTCGGCAGGGTCGAGGTGGATTGGAACCGTGAGGGCGGCAAGCTCAAGGTGCGCATCGTCATCCCCGCCAATACCGCTGCAGTATTCGTGATCCCCAGCGGGGCCACAGAAATCACCGAAGGCGGCAAACCCGCGCTGGAAGCTTCGGGCATCACCGCGTTCGCTAGCGAAGGGACCTCCCAATCCCTCGCCCTAGGCTCCGGCACTTACCGCTTTGAGATGAAGGCGAAGTGACGTGGACGCGATCCTTTTCTCCGGCAGCACCCACGTAAATCATACCCAGAACCGCCGTCAATTTCCCGCGCTCGCCAAAATTCTGCGCCCCTGCTTTCCTCCGCGCGCCTTTCCATGCACGACCAACCAAAACCTTTGCCCACCTATCTCGGGTGGCCTGTTGTTATCATCGCAATCGTTGTATTCTGGCCGGTGGGGCTGGTGCTGCTTTCTTTGAGGCTAAGCAATGACCGATCGAGCCAGATGGTCGCGGGCGGGGTGTTGATGGTCGTAGGCTGGATCCTTGCGGTGTTGTCGGTGCTCATCGCAGTGGTGGGTATTACGACCAGCAAAACCATGAATGGAGATGACGTGGCGGCGTATATTTTTTTCATGGTGGTTGCGTTCGGGGGATTTCTGCTTGCCAGGAAGGGCGCGGCGCTGCGGAGGAAGCGGAAGATGGTGCAGCACTACATTGCCGTCATTGTAAACCAGGGACTCACTGGCGTGGACGAGATTGCCGTGGCCTCGGGCCGGTCGGACTTCAATGCGGTGATGCTTGAGATACAAGGGCTGATCAAAGAGGGATTCCTGCCAGGATACCGGCTCGATACCGAAGACCGCCGGGTTTACCGAGTGAGCGCCGAGAGCCACGTGGCGCAGGAGGTGGGGTTCACATGCAGGAGCTGTGGGGCGAATAATCTCATCATCGCCACGGGCGCGTTCACCAAGTGTGAGTACTGCGCCACGCCGATCCGCGTGTAGTCGCCACGACCCATGCACGCTCTCCAGATCGGCTTCATCCTCGCGACGGTCCTTGTACCGCTCCTTTTCTGGGCGGCCCTGCAAGTCTTGAAGGCCAAGGCTTCGCCGCGTGCGGTCACGACTTTCCAACACAGTGTGTCGTGGTTCCTGTCGGTGGTCCTCGTTGTTTCGTATGTGGGTGCGCTAGTTCTGAAATCGCATGGCGAGGGGCTCAGCACGGATGCCGCGTTGCCCATGCATTTGTGTGACTGGGCGGCGGTCGCCATCCTCATCGCCCTGATTGGGCGCGGGCAGGCTTCCTTCGATGTGGCTTATTGCTGGGGACTTGCGGGCACATTTCAGGCGCTCGTCACGCCAGCCATCACTGTGGATTCGAGCGCGGGCCTGCGAGTGTGGTGTTTCATGCTCATCCACAGCGTCATTCCCGCATCGGTGCTCTGGCTGCTCCTGGGGCCAAAGATGAGGCCGTCCGCGCGCTCGTGGAGGCGTGTGGCATTGTGGAGCACGGTGTATCTCCTGACTGCGGTGCTTGCGAACCACTTCGCGAATGCCAACTACGGCTTCCTGGCCCGGCGCCCTGATAAACCCACGCTGCTGGATCATTTCCCCAATCCCGCAGGCGGCTGGCTCTACATCCTTTCCATCAATGCCTTCGCACTCTCGCTTTTTGCGTTGATGCTCGCGCCGTGGCGGATTGCAAGCCGTGGCAAATGAGCGTTCCGTCCGTTTTTTCTTGGAGCGAGATGTGTGTTGCCCTCGCTTGGGATTTCGCTACATATTCAGGAATGCGCTCCTGCACTTCCTCGCAATCCATCTGGCATCCGCTTTTTCGCGGGCTGGCGATGGCTATTCTCGCGCTGGGATTGCTGGCGGCACCAGCCCATGCGGTGAAGCCTTACAGCCAGCCGAGGTACAAGCAGGCGAAGGCACCGCTCAAAGGTGAGACGACGATTGATAAGCAGAACAGGCTGACGCATCGCATGAAGCATCCGCGTTCCATGGCCCTCACCCGCAATGGGAGTGCGAAGGAATTTCAGCGCAAGCAGTGGTCGTGTGGTTCGCTGGGCAAACGCTAGTCGTCGCGACGTAGTCCCGCATTTAGGCGGAATGTACTGGCTGGAAGGTGGATGGCGCTCTCCGAGCGGCATGTGTGGATACAGCCGGAGGCCACATTTAAAAAGACGGGCGCTTTGCGCTGTGCTTTCTCATGCCGCTCGGAGAGCACCATCCACCTTCGGTCGTGGATTTCAGGATTCCCTCCGCTTGAAGGTGGGAGCGCTACCACTTCCCCTTCGGCAGCAGTTCTGCAAAGCGCAGACCGAAGCCGTCGGGGTCGTCGATGATGAAGTCGCGTTCGCCCCGTTCAATCTGTGGTGTGCTTGGCGTTATAAAACGATGTTCAAATCGCCTTACGGATGTTTTCCAACCCGATGATTAAGCAGTCGTTGTCGTCGGCGTAGAGGTATAAGAAATTTTTGGCTACGAGGATCTGTGAACGTTCGAGGGTAGTCCAAGTTTGGTCTAACGCTCGAAGGGCGTGGAAGCGGAATTCTGCCAGCAGGTTTGTGAATGTTTCTTCGGTGTTCGATGTGTAGTCGATTTTCTGAAATTGCTCTATAATCACAGACTCCAAGGCTCTGTTTTCGAGGGTGTCCTCGAACTTTGTGCAATTCCAATCCCCGCAAGCAGTAGTTGTAGGTTGCCCGGAGGATTCAGCCGTATTTGCCAGTATGGTGATGAACCCCTCCTGTGCCATCCCATAGAGTGCAAAGCCGTTGATGGAATTTAGTCCATACTCCGAAGTCAGATGTTCGATCACGTGCTCAATTCTCCTTACCGTCAACAACCCGAAGCTGTGCCAGTCAATTGATTCAAGGTGCATTTTGGGACACCTTCTACCACTTCCCCTTCGGCAGCAGTTAGGCGAAGCGCAGGCCGAAGCCGTCGGGGTCGGCGATGAGGAAGTCGCGTTCGCCCCACTCGTGATCGGCGATGGGGGTGAGGACTTTGGCTTGCATCGTTTTGGCGAGTTTCCAGTAGTGCTCCACGTCGGTGACGCCGATGCGGATGTTTGCGCCGGGCAGGGTGGGGGGTGTGGCGTTTCGCTGGGAGAGGAAAAGGCGGCGTCCTCCGAAGGTCATGTCGAGAAACGT
>JAYUWZ010000773.1:0-3152 GCA_043753265.1 Verrucomicrobiaceae bacterium | reverse complement strand
TGTTGAAGTCCGCGTAGAGCTTCTGGATGTTTCCCGAAACCTGGCTGCCCACTTGCACGCTCAGCACTGGCTCGAGGATGCCCGTGGCTGTCACGGCCTGGATGATTTCGCCGCGCGCAAGGGCCACGCTTTGGTATTGAATGGCTTCATCCTTGCCTTTGCGAAAGTAGAACCAGCCGCCGACGCCGAGCCCGGCGAGGATGAGCAGGATGAGAAGTTTTTTCATTCAGATGGGTGTGCGTCTCTGTGGTGCAGTGGAAGCGGACTTAAGTAAGAAACTGGCTTTGGGTGAACGAGTTTCACTATTTCTGCGAGGATTTCATTTCGAGATGGATTTCAAACCGCTGCGGGCTCGGGAAGATCGAGCGGTTTCTCCCTTGGTGGCTGCGCGGGTTGTGGAGGCTTGCGCCAGGCGCGAAGCTTCTCGAAGAGCACGTAAACAACGGGCGTGATGTAGAGCGTGAGCAGTTGCGAGAGGAGCAGTCCGCCGACCACGGCGACACCGAGCGGGCGGCGGGCCTCGCCGCCGCCACCGATGGCGAGGGCAATGGGCAGTGTGCCCATGATGGCGGCCATGGTGGTCATCATGATGGGCCGGAAACGCACGATACACGCTTCAAACATGGCCTCGGCGGGGGCCTTGCCTTCGTTGCGCTGTGCCTCGAGGGCGAAGTCGATCATCATGATGGCGTTCTTCTTCACGATGCCCACGAGGAGGAGAATTCCCACGAAGCCGTAAACGTTCAGCTCATAGTCGAATGCCCACAGGGCGATGAGCGCGCCAAGTCCGGCTGACGGCAGGCCGGAGAGAATCGTGACGGGATGGATGAAGCTTTCGTAGAGGATGCCGAGGATGAGGTAGATCACCAGCACCGCCATGAGGAAGAGCAGGCCGAGACCGCGGAGGGAGGATTGGAAAGCCTGCGCGGTGCCCTGGAAGCTTGTGGTGATGCCCGTGGGCAGCTCGCCCTTTACAGCTTCCTGGATGCGCGGGATGACCTCACCAAGCGAAACGCCGGGGGCGGTGTTAAACGAGATGGTGACAGCCGGAAGCTGGCCGAGATGCGCGATGGTAAGCGGCCCCGTGCGATCGCTGATGGTCGTGAGCGAACTGAGCGGGATGAGCTTGCCTCCCTTTGCCCGCACGTAGAGCAGGCTGAGATCGGGCGCGGCACGCTGGTAGGCAGGCACTGCCTCCACGATGACCTGGTATTGGTTTGTGGACGTGTAAATCGTGGAGACCTGCTTGCTGCTGTAGGCGTTGGAGAGCGCGATTTCGATTTGCGAGGCCGAGACACCGAGGGTGCTCGCCTTGTTGCGGTCAATGGTGACGAGCGCCTGTGGGTTGGTGATTTCGAGATCGCTCGTCACGTCCTGCACGCCGGGCAGGGTTCGGACGATGCCCTCCACCTTTGGCGCACTGGCATACAGCGCGGCGAGATCGGGGCTGAATAGTGTGTACTGGTACTGGCTGCGGGTGAGATTGCCGCCGATGCGGATGGTGGGCAGCACCTGCGGGAACACGCGAAGTCCGACGAGGCCGGCGAAGTCGCGGCGGAGTTCGGCGACGATGTCGTCGGCGGAAGGCCGCTCCTTGCGCGGCTTGAGATTGATGAAAATGCGTCCGGTGTTGGCGGTGGAATTTGGCCCACCGACACCGATGGAAGACATGAAGCCTTTCACGTAGGGCTTCTTCAAAACGATGTCCGCAGCGGCCTGCTGGAGCTCCCGCATTTTCTCAAACGAAACGTCCTGACCAGCCACCGTCATCGCAAAGATCTGTCCGGTGTCTTCATTGGGGATGAAGCCCTTGGGGAGCTTTTGGAAAAGAAACACGGTGCCGACAATGCTGCCCGCGAGCACCAGCATCACCACAAGCCGCTGGCGCATGGCCACACGCAAGGTGCGCTCGTAGAGGCGCCGCGTACCCTCGAAAACGCTTTCGATGGAGCGATACAGCCAGCCATGCTTCACAGGGCCTTCGTGGGCCTTGAGAAACCGGGCGCAAAGCATGGGGGTGAGCGAGAGCGAGACGAAGCCCGAGACGAGAATCGCCACGCTGATGACTACGGCAAACTCGTGCAGCAGACGGCCAAGGATGCCATCCATGAACAGCACCGGAATGAACACCGCGACGAGCGAGACGGTCATCGAAATGATGGTAAAGCTGATTTCCTTGGCACCCTTCAGCGCGGCATCCATGGGCTTCTCGCCCTTCTCGATGTGGCGCACGATATTTTCGAGCACCACGATCGCGTCGTCCACCACGAAGCCCACCGCGAGAGTGAGCGCGAGCAACGAGAAATTATTCACGCTGAACCCGAGCAGGTGCATGACCATAAACGTGCCGATGACGGAGAGCGGCATGGCAACGGACGGGATGAGCGTCGCGCGGATATTCCGAAGGAAAAGGAAGATGACCAGGACCACCAGCGCGATGGAAAGGACGAGTGTGAATTCCACCTCGTGAACGCTCTCGCGAATGGTTAGCGATTTGTCGGAGAGAATCTCCAGATTCACCGCGGGTGGCATTTGCTCGCGGAACGTCGGGAGCAGCGCCTTCACGGCATCCACCACGGCGACGGTATTGGTGCCAGGCTGCTTTTGGATTGCGAGCACGATACCGCGGGTGCCGTTGAACCAGCTCGCGATGCGCGTGTTTTCCACGCTGTCGAGCACGTTTCCCAACTGCTCCAGGAACACAGGCGAGCCATTGCGGTAGGCCACCACGATTTGCTTGTACCCGGCGGCATTCTCGAGCTGGCCGGTGGCCTGCACGGTCGTGGCCTGGTTGGGGCCCTGAAGCACGCCGGTGGGAAGGTTTACATTGCCCTCCTGGATTGCGGTCACGACCTCATCGATGCCCAGCCCGCGCGTGGCAAGCTGGCGCGGGTCGAGCTGCACGCGCACTGCGTATTTTTGAGGGCCAAAGATATTCACCTGCGCCACACCGGGGACGGTCGAAATGCGCTGGCCGAGGAACGTCTCGGCAAACTCGTTCACGTCGGAGAGCTTCATGGAGTCCGACACGAGCGCGAGGTAAAGGATGGGCTGGTCCGCGGGGTTTACCTTCTTGTAGGAGGGCGGACTCGGCATGTCGCGGGGGAGCAGCTTCTGCGCAGCGGCGATTGCGGCAGACACGTCCTGCGCGG
>JAYUWZ010000772.1:0-3160 GCA_043753265.1 Verrucomicrobiaceae bacterium | reverse complement strand
CGTAAAGTTCCTCGACCGCTACGCGCAAAAGCCGATGTATCTTTTCGCAGGCGTGGGGCTGATTTTCCTCATCATCAGCTTCCTCACGTTCATGGTCGCGGTGGCCTTCAAGTTTTTCATCACCCCGGGGAAATCCTTTGTGGAAACCCCCCTTCCCCTCATCACCGCCGTCGCCGGCTGCGCAGGGGTGCTGAGCATCCTCATGGGTCTGCTCGCCGAGATGATCGTGCGCACCTTTTACGAGAGCCAGGGCAAGCGCGTGTACCTCGTACGCGCCACACGCAACATGGCCGAGAAGTAGGAGCACGGCGGGAGTGTCGCGCCAAAAGCGCGCAGGAATATATAGCCTGAGGCAAGCGCAGCGCATGAAATGAAACCCGGAGGGTTTACGGACAGTAGCCCCGGATAACATCCGGGGTAGAATGCCACAGCGCCGCACCCCGGATGGGGTGCCGGAGTTGCTCCTTTCATTCATATCCCAGCACTCTCCCAGGTTGACCACTCCCTTCACCAGTGCCAGCCTTCCTCCATGCACACGCCCCGGCTCCTGACCCTCGTGGCTGCCGTTGGACTTTTCGTCTGCGGGATTTTCGTGGGCATGTTTGTCGGCGGCGACAAAGCCGGCGCATCCGGTATGGCTTCTTCCGGATTGGAAAAATCGGAGGCTTATTCCACCCCATCGAGGTCGCGCAGTGCCGCGCCGGCAGGTGTCTACGAAGAAGGCGCGCAAGGCTTCGAAGACGGCAGCGGCTCCCTGGTGCCCAAACTGTGGTCAGTTCTCACGATGGGGGATGAAAATGAACGCTACGCGGAATGGCTGCGCCTCCTGCCCGGCCTCACTGCCGCGAATGCCGGGGAGATCCGCGCCCTTTTCGAAAAGCGGAAGGCGGAGGGTTTCAACCACCCTGTGGAGTGGGACGCTTTCTGGTCGCGCTGGGGCGAAGTGGATGGTGCCGGTGCCATGGCTTATCTGAAAAGCAAGGAGCCAATGAGTTCGGGAATGGAAATGGTAAAAAAGGTGATGCGCGGCTGGGCCAGGACAGACCCCGAAGCCGCACGCACATGGTTCCTCGCCAATCCGGGCGCTTCATACGAGCCCCTGCACGGATACATCGATGGAATCTCCCGGGTGGATCTGTCCAAAGCCACCAGCGAAGCCATCGCACTGGGAAAGGACAAAAATCTCGCACCCATCGCATCCATGCTCGTCGAACGGGCCGTGCAGCAACGCAAGATCGACGGCTTGGTGGACTGGTGGAACACGCTGCCGGACGACCCAAGCGACAAAAGCCTGCGTCGCGTGGCTGTGGCCGCAATTCATTCCCGCCTCGAAGCAAATCCCTTGATTGCCCGGGAGTGGACAGCACAGCTCGCCGGAACTCCCTACCGGGACGACCACCACGTCGGCAGGACCGCTGGATTGTATGCGGAACAGGATCCGCAGAAAGCACTCGAGTGGGCCGCAAGCCTTCCGCCATCCCCAAAGAATGGCCACTACGACGGAATCACCCGCACGGTGCAGGCATTGCAGAGAAAAGACCCCGCAGCCCTCGACCGCTGGCTGCAAACCGTTCCCCCCTCACCACTCCGCGACCAAGCACTGGAGGCCAAGGAGCCACAGGTGGTCATCCATCCCCCCGGAGCCACTATCGAGTTCGAGGCTCTCGTGATTCAAGGCTCGAATATCCAGCAGCCCATTTTCTCCACTAGAAACGTTTCCCCGTAGTGCAGAGAAGCAACGCGTTCCCACTGCTTCGGTGGCATCGCCCTCCACACTTGCCCCGTCGATAGATAAGGCGGTATGGAACGCGTACATCGGTCCCGCTACTTTCAGTCCCCAACAACCCTTGCACAACACCGCCCCTCCTTTCTAACGTGCGCTTGATGATCCCGACCGATCGCCCAACACAGCCTGACACGCCATGTGCGGAATAGCTGGCTTTGCCGGCCACGGCGACCGCGACATCCTTACGCGTATGACGGATGCCATCGCGCATCGCGGCCCCGATCAAGCAGGACACTGGACCGAGGAATCCACCGGCGTGCATCTCGGGTTCCGCCGCCTCGCCATCGTCGATCTCAGTGGCGGCTCGCAGCCCATGTGGAGCGGCTGCCCGAAGTGCGGGCCTGTGGGCATCACCTTCAATGGCGAGATATACAATCACGCCGAACTCCGCGCCGAACTCATCGCCCGCGGCCACACGTTCATCACAGACCATAGCGACACCGAGGTCATCCTCCACGCGTACCGCGAGTGGGGCGACGACTTCGTCACCCGCCTCAACGGCATGTGGGCCTTCGTCATTTACGACAAGGCGCGCAACCGCCTCTTTGGCTCGCGCGACCGCTTCGGCAAAAAGCCGTTCTACTACTTCCACGAGCAGGGCACCTTCGGCTGGGCCAGCGAACTCCCGTCCCTGCGCCTGCATCCGCACTGCCCGCGCAACATCGACGCGCTCTCGCTCCGAAAATATTTCGCCTACTGCTATATCCCCGCACCCCGCAGCATCTACGAGCGCGTGTGGAAATTGCCGGGCGGTCATTCGTTCACATTCGATCTCCGCGCGAGGGCGTTGAAGACGTGGCGATATTGGGAATTTGAGCTGGCCACTCCAGCCAGCGGAGGTGACGAGAATATCGACGCCCTTTGCGAAGAACTCCGCGCCAAGCTCGAGGCTGCCACCAAGCGGCGCCTCATGTCCGACGTCCCGCTCGGCGTCTTCCTCAGCGGCGGCATCGACTCCAGCGCCATCGCCGCATTCGCCGCCCAGCACGTGCCCGCCGGGCAGCTTAATACATTCTCCATCGGATTCCAGGATCCCACGTTCGACGAAAGTGCCTACGCCAAGCTCGTCGCCGACGACCTCGGCACCCGCCATCGTCACGAAATTCTCGACCTCGAGAAAAGCGCGGAGCTGCTGCCTGATCTCATCTCGCGGCTCGATGAACCGCTCGGCGACAGCTCGCTCCTGCCCACGTATCTGCTCAGCAAGTTCACCCGCCAGCACGTCACCGTGGCCCTCGGCGGCGATGGCGGCGATGAACTCTTTGCTGGCTACGATCCCTTCAAAGCCCTGCGCGCCGCGGAACGCTACACGAAGTGGATGCCCAAACCCCTGCACACCGCGCTGAAGATGACTGCGGGCCTGCTCCCGGTGTC
>JAYUWZ010000771.1:0-3161 GCA_043753265.1 Verrucomicrobiaceae bacterium | reverse complement strand
CTGCGAAGCATCGCAGCAGTCCGAGGGCGGCTTCGCCGCTTTATGGGATGGATGTCGGAAGTCGCGACAGGGCGGACGTGCCGCTTAGTATTCCTGGCGGAGTTCGACGGGCTTGGTGCCCTTCTTTTTGCGGGCGCGCATGTTGAGCATTTCCACGCCGAAGGCGAAGCCCATGGCGGTGTAGATGTAGCCCTTTTGGATATGTTGTCCGCAGCCTTCGGCGACCAGTACGAGGCCGATCATCATGAGGAATGCGAGGGCGAGCATCTTGATGGTGGGATTGCCGTTTACGAAATCGGAGATGGATTTTGCCGCGACGAGCATCACGCCCATGGCGATGATGACCGCGGTTACCATGACTCCTACGTGGTCCGCCATGCCGACCGCGGTAATGACGCTGTCGAGGGAGAACACGATATCGATGAGCACGATCTGAACGATGATGGCGTTGAAGGCGGCTTTTACGGTCGATGTTTTTCCGTGGTCTTCGCCTTCCAGGCTGCCGTGAATTTCCTTCACGCTTTTCCAGATGAGGAAAAGTCCGCCTACGAACAATACGATGTGGCGCCATGTCACCGCCAGCGCTTTGTGCGTGTCGTGATCTGTCAAGAAGGGGATGGTGAAGAGAGGGGTTTTCAGGTGGACGATAAAAGAAATCAACGAAAGCAGCGCCACGCGGGTGATGAGCGCCAGCATGAGGCCGATGGTGCGGGCCTTGCCCTGCTGCTCGAGCGGCAATTTGCCGGCCAGAATGGAGATGAAGATGATATTGTCCACCCCGAGCACGATCTCGAGGATGGTGAGTGTTAAGAGACTAATCCAAGCGTTGGGATCGGCGAGCCATTCCATAAGGCGCTGGGAAAACCATGGCAGGCGCGTGGTGTAAAGCGAAACTGGCTCGTTTGCTCGACATTCGCCGCCGGATTCCTCCAAGATGTGCGTCCGTGAGCCAGTCAACGAAACCCAGAAAGAGCTCGAAAAAGAAGAAAGCCGTGCAGCTCGAATTCCCTGCGGAGGCTGGGGGGGCGGCGCATTTCGACTCTGTGATGGCAGACGCGTCCGAAGCCGTGGAAGAGGTGGATGCCGAGGAGCAAATGACCCCAGAGGAAATGTTGGTGGCGCGGGCGGAATGGCGGGCGCACCAAAAGCTGGTGGGCTACTGGAATGCGATTGTGGGGATGTGGTTCATTCCCTTTGCATGGATATTCACCCATGCGTTTTTCCAGACGCTGAGCCACGCGATGGCCCAGAAGAGCCTGCCCTTCTGGATGAGCCACGAGTTTGTGATGTTTGGGCTGGGAGCCGCCCTGTGGTTCCTGTGGCTGGGATTCTGCCTTCTCACCTGGCAGCGGCCGCGACCGGTGTATGCGTATGTGCTGGGGCACGAACTCACCCATGCGGCGCTGGCGAAGATGTTCATGGGGCGGGTGGCCCGGTTCAAGGCGACGAGCGACGGGGGGTATATCGAGACGGATCGCTATAATTTTCTGATCGCGCTGGGGCCTTACCTCTGGCCGTTTTACAGTGTGCCAGTGCTGGCGCTGTGGGCCTTGTCGTTATTTTTCCCGTGGATGGTGCATCATCGCGAATGGTTCTTGGTGGGGCTGGGGTTCACGTGGATGTTTCACCTGACCTTCACCGTGTGGATGCTGCCGAAAGGGCAGACGGACTTTAAGGGGCCGGGCTTGGTGTTTTCGTTCACGATTATTTATCTGGTGAACATCGTGTTGCTCACGGGGGCTTTGGTGGCGCTTGCGCCTTCGTTGAGCTGGAGGGGGTACTTCGGGCAGTTGATGAAAAGTGGGATTCACTTTTACGATTCGGCGATCGATCTGATGCTTTATGCGTGGTCGGGGGTTGTGCGGGTGTTTTCGTGAGGGGCGTTGTCCAATACAGGACAGGATTTACAGGATTTTGAGGATTAACTGGATTGGCTGCCAGTGGCTTGGAACGGAGACGACTTACGCGGTCAACGCCAAGAGTTCGCTTCCGGCACCCCATCCGGGGTGCATCACATGCACGTTGTTCCGGGGGTGGCGCTCGTAAACTCGCTTACCCCCGGCTACTTTCCGTCACCCCTCCGGGGTGGAGGCAGGTGCTGCTCTGTAGCCAAGTAATCGCAGTGAGATTAGATTTCCGGTCGGTAGGTGCGGCCTTTCCAGACTACGCCGCCGGAAATGGAGCGGCGCCAGCTGTTGAGGGCGATTATCATCATGAGGAAGATGCCGAGGGGGTGCAGGAGCGCGCCTAGGAAGCTGGTGCGGAAGCGGAGGGCGAGGATGAAGCGGATGAGGTAGATGAGGACGACCTGCGTGACCACCAGATGGAATACGTGGGCGGGTGCGAAGAAGATGGCGATGCAGGGGACGAAGAGGCAGAGGGCCTGGACGAGGCCGAAGAGCCAGAAGCCGATGCGCTGGTCGTCGAACGCGGCGCGGATGTTCTTGGTGAAGCCTTCCCACGTTTCGCCAAAGGAGCGATACATGCGCACGGTGGAGAATTCCAGGGACTCGCAGTTGAAGAGCCGCATGCCTTCATGCATCCGGATGGCAACTTCGCGGCCGAGGGTGACGTCGTCCACCACATGGGAACGGACTGCGGAATGGCCGCCAACCCTGTCGTAGGCTTCGCGGGTGAAGAACATGAACTGGCCGTTGGCGGCACCAATTTTCCGGGCGATGCGCTGGTCGATCCGGCTGGGATGATTCTGCCACAGCCGCTGGAGCCAGATGGGGCAGAAGGCGATGCCCATGAGGAGAATCACGGGGATGATCAACTTTTCGCCGAGCGTGCCGCTCAGCAGCCTGGGCCATGCGGAGACGAGGCTTGCGTTGTTGCGGCATGCGTAATCGACGGCGGCGGAGATGGTGCCCGGGGCGTGGATGGTATCGGCATCTGTGAAGAAGAGGAACTCCCCCGTGGCGGCCTCGGAAAGCTGGTGACAGGCCCAGTTCTTCCCCGTCCAGCCATTGGGAAGGGGCTGGCCGCGCAGGAAACGGGCGGTCATGCGCGGGTTGCGCACCTGGGCGAGCAGGCGCTCGACGACCTCGGCGGTGCGGTCCTCGGAGTGGTCATCGAGAACGATCAGTTCGTAGCTGGGGTAATCCTGGAGGAGCAGCGAGCGGACGCAGGCCTCGATGTTGAGCACCTCATTCCGGGCA
>JAYUWZ010000770.1:0-3162 GCA_043753265.1 Verrucomicrobiaceae bacterium | reverse complement strand
GTCATCTTCTTCATCCTCCTCTTCCTCGTCACCGTCCTGGACGGCGAGTTGGTGGTCGCTGAAGAAATGGCGTTTCCGTTTTGCGGGAGGAAGCGGGACCAACGTCATGAAGCAATTCTTGCCCATGAGCTTTGGCTCGGCCTCGGGATGTCCCATCATTTCAAGATCCTTGCGGATGCGCTGCATCAGCTGCATGCCGATTTCCTTGTGGGCCATCTCACGTCCGCGGAACTGGAGGAGCACCCGCACCTTGTTGCCCTTGTCGAGGAACTCCTCGGCGTGGCGCAGCTTGGTGTCGTAGTCGTGCTTGTCGATGTTCACACGGAACTTGATTTCCTTGAGCTTGCTTGCCGCGTTGCTCTTCTTGTCCTTGTCGTGCTTCGCAAGATCATACTTGAACTTGCCGAAGTCCACGATGCGACAAACCGGAGGGTTTGCTGTGGCTGCGACCTCTACGAGGTCGAGACCATGCTGCTGGGCCGCCCGCAGAGCGTCCTGGATTTTCATTACTCCCAGCTGCTGGCCGGAGGACGCTACGATCACACGCACCTCGCGTGCGCGGATGCGGTGGTTCACTCGAATCTGATTGAGTTGGATGGCGTTGTCAGGGTGAGACCGCTTTCCGGGGAGCGCCGGGGCGGCCTAGTTTTTTCATATTATCGCCAGCGCCGTTCCCAAGTTTCCCCGGGGCGACTACTCCTGCGATGCCGTTGGCGACGAGTGCGGCAAAGAGTCGCACCCGAAATAGCAGGTGCGACCACGTGCATATCTACGATTCAGAAGAGATTCCCGCAAGGGGATTTTTGCCCGAACGCAAATTGAAACAAAGCGCCGGTCATTGAAAAATCAGCCGGCTTCGCACAGACCTGCTGCCAGCCTACTCCTTGATGTGATCCTGGAGCGCGCGGAGTGTCGAATTCATGAAGAGCGCGAGGGTGCTCAGGATGTTCAGCACGTCCACTTTCTCGAAGCTCACTTCGGTGCCGGGTGCAAATTCCCGCTTTTGCTCGCCCATGCGGGGCTGCACTTTTTTGGTGGGGTCGGCGGAAGCCGGCACCTCCAGCGTCACAAAGGTCACCAGCAGAGGCTGCCCATCCTTGGGCACGGTGCCACCGGCGCGCACCAGACAGCCGGTGAGCGCATCGAGGCTGGCGACATGGTCGCCGAGTTGAGGCGTCAGGTTGTGCTTTTCCTTCAGAAGCGCCACTTTTTCGGCGGTGGTCTTTTTTACGAATTCCGTGCGCTGTTCCTGGAAAATCGGTGCCAGGGTCGTCTGATCGCTGCCAGCCTTCTTCCACGCAAACAGTGCGCAAATGGTGCGCGCGTCTTCAATAAATGGGACAAAAAGCCCGAACGCGTCGGTCAGCAGATTCTTCAAGAGCCAGCGCTCGGCGATCGGCTTGGCTGCATCGAAAGCCTTCTTCTCCTTCTGCGAGGGAAGGAAGTGAGTCGCCGCACCCATTTCATCATAGCCGCGCTCGTTCACCTCGCGCGTGCCCTGCACCACCATCGCGCCAATATCATAGATGCGCTGCATCGCACCGAGATAGCGCTGGGCCATGTCGGAGAGGTTGATGGTGATCGCTTGCTGGTTCGGTGGTGTGGTGGCGGGTTGGTCTGTCATTTTGGAAAGGTAGGTAAGGTAAAAGTGCTCGGCTGAACCCTCCATCAGTAGCGGAAGAAACGGTGCAGGGCAATAATTCTGAGGAAAAGGAGCAACACCCCCAATCCACCAGAAGCTCTCCAAGCGTGACCAAGCAAAACGCCCAGGCGCGGAAAAATCTTACTCCACCCGATTTACTCCTGAAACTGACGAATCACGACAAACCGGCAGCGGCGTCCGCCGCGGTGTGTGCGGGGGCAGGATAATCGTTCAAATAGGGAAGCAGGCACATCTTCTATTCATTCACCGTCATCCGCTTTCGCTCCCCGCGTCCCCGAACAAAGGCCATTGCCCGTGGAGGGCAAATCATCGCAACAAATCGCCTCGCTCTCCCCCTAAACTTTTAGATAGATTCACGCGCTTCGAGGACTACGCCATCCGTTGGATTTCCATGAACCACCCACCACGACCCGCGATTCATCGGAAGCGCATGCCCAGGGGCAGCGCGCTATGCGCTTTGATTGCGATCGTCCTGTTCGCCGCTTGGTATCTGAATTCGAGTCCAGACACTACAGCCCTGCCCGCAGGCAGTCTTTCCCCGGCAAACTTGGCAAACTCAGAAGCAAGCATCCATCCTAGCAAGGTACAGGAAAGAGAAGGGCCAGCCGTTCCCGAGATTGCGGAAGACCTCCAAAATCTGCCAAATTTGGTCACTCTTTCCCACACCGATTTGGCAGATCTGGAACGGCGCATTCACGCACGCTATGATGCCCTGGCAAAAGTCGATTCCCAAGCCCTCCAGGCATTCCTCGCCACGAATCCAGAGGCAGCGCGTCTTTACCAAATCCGAAAGGATGCAGGGGCCCGAATCCGAAACCTTTTCCACTCGGAAGACGGCGTTACTTTCAGACGCTGGCGGCAAGGCACAGGAGCTGATTCGCATGCAGACCTCCTCCAGCGACTGAAGCTCGCCAATGAATATGCTTCCGAAAGGGCATTGCTCCGGATCGCTTCACTCCTTGAGGACCCCTCGGAGCGGGAACAGGTCAGGGATTGGATCAAGCGAGAACTGACCGCAAGCGCAGCGGAGCATTACACTCCTCACATGATGTCCAATTCGCCCGAGTCGCTCTACAAGCCCGGATTCGAGGCGCTCGAAGAGTTGCTTCGCAATGGACCCGCGTCCCTTGCGTCTGGGGGAGCATACAAAAGCAGCCACAAACCAACTCGCGCTGCCCGAGTCCACCCGCCGCTACCTGGATGCAAGCATTCGCGAGAACGTGGAGTCGTCGTTTGCATATTACAAAATGACCAAACACTATCCGAAAAGCCTGATTGCCCTGCAAAACCAGACGGATCGGTGGAAGATTCCTTTGTTTGCCATCGCCGACGAACAACGGCGGCGCAGGCTGGCATCGGGAAAGTAAGCCTTCACCAAACGTCCCATGCCGGGGCGTGATTTAATTAAGGTCTACGGCAGGAGCGCGGGTTCGAGCGTGAGCGCCGCCACTGAGAGCGCCGATGTCCTCAATCGGCCACCTCATAGCGCGAAGCGCCTG
>JAYUWZ010000769.1:0-6785 GCA_043753265.1 Verrucomicrobiaceae bacterium | reverse complement strand
GCAGTCAACACCAGCGGGGTGCTTGCAGGAAAGACGGTGGTGGCGGTATCCGCGGGCACCAATTTCAGCCTGGCATTGTGCTCCGACGGCAGCGTGGTGGGCTGGGGACAGAATACCTCGGGGCAGCTTGGGAACACGACCACGACTCAAAGCGCGGTCCCCATCGGCATGAGTGATATGGGCGTGCTCGCGGGAAAAACCGTGACCAGCATTACTGCGGGTGTCAATTTCAGTCTCGCACTCTGTTCCGACAGCACTCTCGCAGCTTGGGGAGCCAATGCGTCCGGCCAGTTGGGAAACAACAGTACGACCCAAAGCACGACGCCGGTCGAAGTGAGCCATGGACTCATTGCAGGCGGGGAAAAACTCACCGGGATATTTGGCAGTTCATCCGCGACTCACACCATCGGGCTTGTTTCGCTACCTCCCGATAACACAGGTCCCACAGGTGGCACGATGACTCTATCGCAGGCGTCGCCCGTGGAAGCGGGTGCGATGCTGACTGCAAGCTTTGCCAACTGGACGGATCCCGCTTTGCCGCTCAATTATGCAGTGCTCCTGGACGACGTGGTCGTTTCCGCGCAGGCGGCCTCCGCGACGCGCAATTTCACGGGGGCCTCAACGGCGGGAATCCACACCTTGAAAGGCCGGGTTTACGATGGACTGGGCAATTTCACCGAGGTGACCCAGAATTTTACGGTCATTGCCACCCGGGAGGACTGGCGCGCGTTTTATTTCAACACCACGCTGGACGCCGGAGATGCTGCAGATCTCGCGGATCCGGACGGCGATGGGGCCACCAACTACTTTGAATACGTGGCGGGGGTGTCTCCTACCGACTCCGTTGCGCGCTTTGTGGTGCAAGTCGGAATGGTTCCCGGACAGCCGGGACAAAAGACGATTACCTTTGGTCCCCTGGTCGCTGGGCGCACTTATGCGGTGACATACAAGACGGACCTAGCAAGTGGGTCATGGGTGCCATTGACAGATGCATCGACGAGTAACAATGGAAGCCAGCGAACCGTCACGGATCTTTCGGCGGGGATGGAGCTTCGTTTCTACCGGGTGGAGATTGTGCGCCCGTAGCGCTGCATCTGGAGTCTTCTTTCACAAACCACACGGTAGGGACGAGCCAGCGGCTCTTCTCTGCCTGCGCTTTGCGAGGTGCGGATGCGGGATTGCGCGCGATCGTTTCAAAGGCTTTGGCGCTCCGCCAATTGACTCCACCGCCCGCTCTGGGCTTTTATCTTTGATCATGTTCGCACCTCGCCTCGCCCTTTTACTCTCCCTCACTGTGCATGCCGCTTTCGCCGCGGACAACTGGCCGCAGTTCCGCGGGCCTTCTGGGGATGGCCGCAGCGACGCCTCCGGTCTGCCCACGGAATTTGGCGAGGGGAAAAACGTGAAGTGGAAGGCGCCGGTGCATGGGAAAGCGTGGTCTTCGCCGGTGGTTTGGGGGAATCAGGTGTGGGTGACGACGGCGACGGAGGATGGCAAGAGCCTGGGGGTGATGTGCCTGGACAAGGAGACGGGCAAGGTGCTGCACGACAAGGAGCTGTTCACCGTGGAGAAGCCGCAGTTCTGCCACAAATTCAACAGCTACGGGTCGCCTACTCCGGTCATCGAGGAGGGTCGCATCTATGTCAGCTTCGGCTCGCCCGGTATTGCGTGCCTCGACACCAAAACGGCCGAGAAGCTGTGGGAGCGGCGGGATTTTGTGTGCAACCACTTCCGGGGTGCGGGGAGTTCGCCGATTGCGTGGGAGAAATTGCTGATCCTGCCGTTTGACGGGAGCGACAAGCAATACATCGCCGCGCTGGACAAGGCGACTGGCAAGACGGTGTGGCAGGTGGACCGGTCGATCGATTTCAAGGACATCCAGCCGGACGGCAAGCCAGAGGCCGAAGGTGACTGGCGCAAGGGATTTGGCACTTCGCATGTGACGACCTGGGAGGGCAAGCCGCTACTGCTGAGCAGCGGGGCAAAGGCGCACTACGCTTATGAGCCAGCGACGGGCAAGGAGGTGTTCCGCTTTGAGGAGCGCGGGGCGCACAGTGCGGCGGCGCGTCCGGTGGTGGGGCACGGCATGTGGTTCATCACGCCGGGGTTTGGGGCAAAGCAGTTCATCGCGCTGAAGCTGGGTGGATCGGGCCAGCTCGATGAGACGTCGGTGGCCTGGCGGGAGAAGAAGGGGGCACCGAACAAGCCATCGGTCATTCTCGATGGCGAATACCTTTACAGCGTGGATGACACGGGAATCGCCACCTGCGTCGAGGCGAAGACAGGGGCGAAGAAGTGGAGCGAGCGTATCGGGGGCGATTACTCGGCGTCGCCGCTGCTGGCGGGCGGGCACCTGTATTTTTTCAGCGAGAACGGATCGGTGACCATTCTGGAAGCCAGTCCCGCGTTTAAGAAGGTGGGCGATGGGAAGTTTCCCGAGGGATTTATGGCTTCGCCTGCGGTGAGCGGCAACGCCTTATACGTGCGCACGAAGGCAGCGGTGTACAGGGTGGAGAAGTAGAGACGTGAGAGGTGGAGAGGTGGAGTCTTTTTGAAGTATCACGCGGAACCAAGGCAGCGGACAGGATGTCCACGCACCATTGTTGCGGCTGCGAGGGGGCGCTCTGCGTTCGGACGAAGGCGGCGCTGTACAGAGTCGAGAAGTAGGCAGGGATATAGGGTTTTGTAACAATATGGTCTTACAATTCCCATAATGGCCCGTTGACACCCTGTTGCGCCTCAGGCATTCTACTAGGTGACTGCGGCGCGCGAAATCGCGCCGGCGTTATGCCCAACCACGCCATGTCCACCCAAAATCTACTTACCGCCAAGGAGACTGCGGCATTCTTAGGAATTCCGCTCCCGACGGTGTATTACTTAATGCAACGCGGCCAGTTGCCTGCCGTCCAAATCGGCGGCCGGTGGCGCGTGAAAAAAGACCTCCTCGAGCGCGATGTCCTTCGCAATCAGGAGGAAGCGCAACCCACTATCCTCGTCGTGGACGACGACACGGGACTGCAAAGCATGTTCAAGCTCTTCCTGAAAAAGCAGGGGTTTGCCCGCGTGGTCGTGGGCACTGGACGCGAGGCACTTGCGGCGCTCCATAAGCAAAAATTTTCGTTCTGTTTCCTCGATCTGCAATTGCCTGACATCACCGGTGATGAAATTTACAAGCAGGCCAAGGAGATCGACCCGACCATGCCGATCGTGATCATCACCGGCTACCCGGACAGCCAGATGCTGGATAACATCCTGCGCCACGGCCCGGTGACGGTGCTGAAAAAGCCGCTGCAGGTGGAGTTGCTGGAGCAGGTGCTAAAGATGCTCGGGCATGAGCTGCGCGAGAAGGCGGCGGCGTAGGTGCTTTTTCGAGAGACATCCTATCGAGCCGATGGCCTGCTCAGATTCGCGGGAGGTAGCTGTTTTTCACCGTCTCTTCTCGATGTCATCCTGATGGAGCTTTAAGCGACTGATTCGAGCGGAGCGAGAAAGCCTGCCGAAGGCAGCCCGGAGGGCGAGCGCAGCGAGGCAACGATCCCGTCCGAATTCAAAAGCATTGGGATCGCCATGAAATTCCACGGGATCTTTCAGTCGCTAAGAGCTCCTTCAAGATGACAGGAATCAGGGGAGGTTGAGACAATACAGCGCGAGTCGCGAACTGCCTGTGAGTCGCGATTCCCAAAGAGGTTTCACGACGTTCGCGTCGGTCGATTGCTCCCGCTCGAAGTGCGCTTTGGAAACTGTTTGCTTGCTCCGAGTGCCGTGGTCGGTTTTCCTCCAAAGGTTCTAAATCCCCGGGACGAACAAGGCCGAAAATTACTGGAAAGAACATAAGGGAAACATGCATCCGATTCAAACGTTTAACGTCGTCCCCAAGCTACCCCCGCAACTGGAGCCGCTCCGCGAGCTCGCCCGCAACCTGTGGTGGACCTGGGAGCCGAGGGCCCGGGCGCTCTTCCGCGAGATCGACCACAACCTGTGGAACAAGAACAACCACAGCCCCATTCGTTCGCTACAGCTTAGCAAGCAGGCGCGCTTTGAGGAGCTGGCTCAGAACGAGAATTTCGTGCGCGAGATGAAGGCGGTGATGGAGAGTTTCAACTCCTACATGGCATCGACGGAGACGTGGTGGCACAAGAAGGCGGACAAGGGATTGTCGGGACCGGTGGCATATTTTTCGGCGGAGTTTGGCTTTCACGAGTCGTTCCCAAACTACTCGGGCGGCCTGGGCATCCTGAGCGGGGACCATTGCAAATCGGCGAGCGATCTGGGACTGCCCTTTGTTGCGGTGTCGCTGCTTTACCGGCACGGATATTTCAAGCAGCAGATCAACAAGGAAGGCTGGCAGGAGAGCCTGGAGCTGAACCAGAATTTCTCGCATCTCCCAGTGCGCGAGGTGCGCAGGGAAAATGGCACCCCGGTAATGGTGGGCGTGCAACTGCCGGACCGCACGGTGACGGTGAAAGTGTGGCAGCTCGCGGTGGGGCGCATCACGCTTTATCTCCTCGATACGGATGTGCCGGAGAACTCGGCGGCGGATCGGGAAATCACGGCGCAGCTCTACGGCGGCGACCACGAGCGACGCATCCAGCAGGAAGTGGTGCTGGGCGTTGGCGGCATTCACGCGCTGGCGGAAATCGGGATCAAGCCGGGGATGCATCACCTCAACGAGGGGCATGCGGCGTTTATCTCGCTCGAGCTGATTCGCCGCAGGGTGAAGCAGGAGGGGTTGGACTTTTACTCCGCGCTACAGGCGGTGGCGGCGGGCAATGTATTCACGACGCACACGCCGGTGCCGGCGGGAAATGATGCCTTTCCGCTCGACCTCATGCGCCGGTATTTCGGGAGCTATCCCGCTGCGGTGGGGATCGATTTCGAGACGTTCGCGAGCTTTGGGCAGATGCGGAAGGACCCGAATGAGCACTTCAGCATGACGGTGCTGGCGCTGCGCACTTCGCGCCACGCGAATGGCGTGAGCGCGCTGCACGGGCGCGTCTCTCAGCGGCTTTGGGAGGATGTGTGGGCGGGTGTGCCGCGCGATGAAGTGCCGATTACCAGCGTGACGAATGGCATCCACACAAAGACGTGGATGGCGCCGGATTTCATCAAGGTGTACGACGAGTTCATGCCGGGCTGGGAGGCGAACCTCGTGAATGGGGACTTCTGGCGCAAGGTGCAGGACATTCCTGATGAGGTGTTGTGGGGGACGCATCAGCGGCAGAAGGTGCGGACGATTGGGTTCATCCGCGATCGCCTGCGGAACCAATGGCAGCGGCTCGGCGAGACACCGGAAAAAGTACGCGCCATCGCTGGGATGCTAAACCCAGATGTACTCACAATCGGCTTTGCGCGGCGCTTTGCGACTTACAAGCGCGCGACGCTGCTCTTCGCGGATGAGGCGCGACTGCTCCGCATTCTGGATCACGCGGAGCGCCCGGTGCAGTTTGTCTTTGCGGGCAAGGCGCACCCGAAGGACGAGCCCGGCAAGCGCTTCATCCAGGAGGTGTACAAGTTTTCGCGGATGCCGCAGTTCGAGGGGCGCATCGTGTTTGTGGAGGACTACGACCATTACGTGGGCCGCCGTCTTTACCAGGGTGTCGATCTTTGGCTGAACAATCCGCGGCGTCCGCTGGAGGCCAGCGGCACGAGCGGCATGAAGCTGCCGCCCAGCGGCGGCCTGAATCTGAGCGTGCTCGATGGCTGGTGGTGCGAGGCGCACAACGGCAAGAACGGATGGGCCATCGGCGCGGAGATTCCCGAGAGCCCGGATCAGCCGGACACGAAATTCGAGGACGACGTGGATGTGGCGAGTCTGTTCCACGTGCTGGAGACGCAGATCATCCCGCTCTACTATGCGAAGCCGGATGGCCGTCTACCGCTGGCTTGGCTGAACTTGATGCGCGAGTCCATCCGCACGATCGTGCCTGTGTTCAACACGCACCGGATGGTGTCGGAATACACCGAGCGCCTCTACGAGCCGGCGAGCCGCGCGCATGCCGCGCTCACTGCCGACAAGTGCAAGCAGGCGGTGGGGCTCAGCCAATGGAAATCCACCATCCGCCGCGACTGGCAGCACGTCAATGTGAGCGAAGTGAAGGTGATCGCCGGTGACGGTGTGAACATTCTTGTCGGCGAGCAACTGCAAGTCTCAGCGCGCGTGACGCTCGGCCCCATCAAGCCGGAGGAAGTGCGCGTGGAGGCCTACTACGGTGAAACGGAGAATGGCGACATCGTGCGTCCATCGAAGCTGCCTCTCGCGAAATTCGAGAAGCTGGCAGACGGTGCCTACCGCTTCAGCGGCAATGTGCCCGCGAGCGAGAGCGGCAGCTACGGCCTCAGCGTGCGCGTGCTTCCTACGCATCCGCACCTGACCCAGGCGCATGAGCTACGGCTGATCACCTGGGCGAAGTAATATACCGCCAAGGTGCCAAGGCTCCAAAGCTGAACAGCGAAGAACGCGAAGACATACAAAAGAGCAGTGGCTTGGGAGCTCGCGTCTCTGGGCTGCCGCTTGAGTTTTCGATCCTTCTGATTTAGAGCAGTTGCCGAAAATAATTTCCGGCGGCGTGCAAGCCCGGAGGGCTTACGGACAATAGCCCCAGGTAACACCTAGGGTAGGCATTCTTAAAAAGCCCATGCACCCCGAAGGGGTCGCAAGAACTGCGGAAATTACTTTCGGCAATCGCTCTAGTGCATCGTCATGCGTGA
This sequence comes from Verrucomicrobiaceae bacterium, assembly GCA_043753265.1. Taxonomy (GTDB): domain Bacteria; phylum Verrucomicrobiota; class Verrucomicrobiia; order Chthoniobacterales; family Chthoniobacteraceae; genus SXWH01. The sequence goes on along the minus strand of JAYUWZ010000769.1, from coordinate 77 downwards.
AATGATGGGTAGAATTTCGCGAGTTTTGTGCGGGCATCTGAGGTAGTGAACTGCCACTGGATTTGTTTTGCGGATTG
>JAYUWZ010000768.1:0-3165 GCA_043753265.1 Verrucomicrobiaceae bacterium | reverse complement strand
AGGGACTGCTGATTGCTGACCACAGACTGCTCGTTTAGCTGGCGCTCGAGTTCCGGGATTTTTCCATACTGCAACTCGCTGGCCTTGCTGAGATCACCTGAGTTCTTGGCGTGGTCGAGTTCCGCGCGGGCACGTTCCAACTCCTCCTTGGATTTGCGTGAGGCGTCCACCACGGCTTTTTCCTTTTGCCACTGGGCTCTAAGTCCGGTGGATTTTTCCTTCAGCCCAGCTAGGTCTTTTTCGAGCTTGGCGAGGCGTTCACGGCTTGCAGCGTCCTTCTCCTTTTTCAGCGCCTGCCGTTCCATTTCACTCTGCATGATGGCGCGCTCCACCTGATCGATCTCCGTGGGCATGGAGTCGATTTCCATCTTCAAGCGCGAGGCGGCTTCGTCCACGAGATCCACTGCCTTGTCGGGCAGGAATCGGTCGGAGATGTAGCGATGGGATAGCGTGGCGGCAGCGATGATGGCTGCGTCCTGAATGCGCACTCCGTGATGAACCTCGTAGCGTTCCTTGAGGCCGCGCAGGATGGCGATGGTGTCTTCCACCGTCGGCTCGTCGACCTTCACGGGCTGGAAGCGGCGCTCCAGCGCGGGGTCTTTCTCGATGTACTTGCGATACTCATCGAGCGTGGTGGCGCCGATGGTGCGGAGTTCGCCGCGTGCGAGCGCGGGCTTCAGCATGTTGCCTGCGTCCATCGCGCCCTCCGCTTTGCCCGCGCCGACGATGGTGTGGAGCTCGTCGATGAAAAGGATGATCTCGCCCTGTGACTCGGTGACTTCCTTGAGAAATGCCTTCAGGCGATCTTCGAATTCACCGCGGAATTTTGCACCGGCGATCATCGCGGAAATATCCATCGCAATGACGCGCTTGTTCTTCAGCGATTCAGGCACGTCGCCCGCGACGATGCGGCGGGCGAGGCCTTCGACGATGGCCGTCTTGCCCACGCCGGGTTCGCCGATGAGCACCGGGTTGTTTTTCGTCCGGCGCGAGAGCACCTGCATGGTTCGGCGGATTTCGTCGTCGCGCCCGATGACGGGGTCGATTTTGTTTTTGCGCGCAAGTTCCGTGAGGTCGCGACCATACTTTTGCAGCGTCTGGTATTTGTCCTCGGGATTTTGATCCGTCACACGCTGGGAACCGCGCACCTGCTGGAGCGCCTGCATCAGTTTTGCGTGGGTCACGCCGATTTGTTTGAGGTGTTTGCCCAGCGTCACGCCGCTGTCGGACAGCGCGAGCAGGTAGTGCTCCGCGGAGAGGTAGTCGTCCTTCAGCTTGCCCATTTCCTTGTCCGCGGCGCGGAAGATGGCGGCGAGTTCTGCTGCCATGTTGGTTTGGGCAGTCAGGCCGTGTGCCTGGGCGCGCTTTTGCAGCGCGGCTTGCAGGTAATCCTCCAGCGCACCCACTCCCACGCCCATCTTGTCGAGAAGCGGCCTGGCGAGTCCTTCGGGCTGCCCGAGCAGGGCGAGCAGGAAATGCTCGTTGTCGAATTCAGAGTGGCTGCGGTCGGCCGCGAGGGATTGCGCGGCTTGCAGTGCTTCCTGCATCTTTTGGGTGAAACGGTCGATTCTCATGATTGGAAAGTGTGGGACTCTCCTTGCAGATTGCACGCCGTGAGTTGTTCAGAGGTGGACATGGATTGCATGTGCCATTCCGTCGCGTGTTGTCGCATCCATGGCCCTGTGGGGTGTGGCGGGATTGCGCACCTTTTTAGAACCAAGGCAGCGTCTCATTTGGATGCGCCGCATGCTTCTCCAGCGTAGGGGTTACCTGCTCAATGACGCCACGACGCCCACTACGCCGATTCCTCCGAAGACGAAAAAGATAATCCCCATCACTCCCATGGTCTTCCAGTATTTGCGGTGTTCATTAAGCGCCGCCGCCAGATCGGCCGCCATGCCTGTCGCAAGGAGATCCGAGATGCGCTGGGCGTAGCCAATCATTTTGGCGCCCAAGTATAGTTGGATGATGATGCCGATGAAACCGCCACCCACTGCAGATCCGGCAGAGTATGCATTTTTCGACTGAAGGACGATTCCGAAAATGGAGATGGCCGTGCCGATGAACGTGCAGATGCCCACGGTGCGCGCCCATGGCAATGTGCGGCGCATGATGTCGGCCACCCGCTGGCTCACTCTCCCTCCTGCTCCAAAGGTGTCCCTGCTGCGAAGATTGGAGGAGGGTGCTGCGTAAGGATTTTCCATATGGTGAATGGTTAAAATAGGCCGACGATGGAGAAGAGAACCCCAATGACGCTCAGGACTCCTGAAAAAATCCAAAAGCGCCGCTGCCGATCGAGGGCATCTGCCAGGTCGCTTTCCTTTCCCGACTCGATCAAGCGGTTTACCGCGGAGGAGAATCCGCCAAGAAGGGCTCCATAGGTGATGGCCAGTCCCGCGACCACCACTGCGATGACTACAACGACCGCAAGCATGCCTTCGATGCCTTGGAAGCCGAAGACTTTTGTGGTAAGCTCGTTCATCATCCGCCCACCGAATATCGCCAGTGCGACCACACCCATCGCAAGCAGGTAAGCCAGCGTGGAGATGAAACGCGTCCATCCCTTGGTCCGTGTGAGCTGATCCACCACCCCCCGTGTAACCCCCTCGGTGTTGTCTCCGAATGAATCATCGCCTCCCAGATTGGAGGAAGGTGCTGCGTATGGATTTGGGTCTTTCATTGAATGTGCGGGGACTGGTTTTGATTTATTGGCCTGGCTCGGCTGGTGTGGAAGCGTAAATGCCGCGATAACTTCTCGATTGTTTGAATGGCAAGGTTGAATTCTTGTCCACTCTTCTGATACCTCGTTAAATCTGTGGCTGCCGCCAAGCTCGATACCCTGCAAAGTGTGGAACTCGCCGAGGGCGTAAGGATTCTCCTTCGCCCTGCCGGCCCGGTTCCGCGTGGCTTTGCGCTCATTGTGGACCTGCTCTGGTGCTCCGTCGCCCTCTTCATCGCTTTTTGGATCATGATGGGCATCGGTGCCATAGCGGGTTTTGACCTCGGCGTTGGAGCGGGGTTGCTGATGTTCTTCATCATTTATTGGGGTTACTTTTTGTTGTTCGAGGTGCTGCGTGGCGGGCAGACCCCCGGGAAGAAGTCTTTCGGATTGCGGGTCGTGCGCACTTCCGGTGCGCGAGTGGGGTGGGGCTCCTCCTTTTTGCG
>JAYUWZ010000767.1:0-6802 GCA_043753265.1 Verrucomicrobiaceae bacterium | reverse complement strand
TCGGGTCGCGAAGCATCCCCAAAGAGAGCCCGCTTCCCCCGTTGCTGAAGTTCGAGCACGGCGTCCACGTTGGTTTCAACGATGGTGGGGTTGATTCCGAATTCCGCGAGCAACCGGGTGACCGTTTGTCCGACGGGTCCGTAGCCTACAACGATCGCGCCAGGATCGGTGTTGTTCTTTGCGGCAACTTCGTTTGCGCGAGCGCCGAGCTTTTCACTACGGCCAGCCAGTCGGCGTGCAAGCCATGGCCACTTCGCCATGCGCGGCTCCAGTGCGAGCATGCTGCGGAAGATGAGCGGATTGAGGCCTATCGAGATAATAGCGCCTGCAACGAGCACATTATTGCCGGTGCCGGGCATGAGGCCGAGCGTCTTCGCCATGTCGCCGACGATGAATGAGAACTCGCCGATCTGCGCCAACCCTCCCGCGACGGTGAGGGCGGTCTTCAGCGAGTGCCCGCCGAGAATGACGATGACGATCGCGGCAAGCGGCTTTACCAAAAGGATGATGACGAGCACGCCCAGGATCAGGGCCGGTGCGTCGAGCAGCGTGCGATAATCGAAGAGCATTCCGACCGAGACAAAGAACAGCACCGCGAAGGCGTTGCGCATGGGGAGGACATCCGCCGCAGCTTGATCGCTGACTTTTGACTGCCCGACTACCATGCCTCCGAGGAACGCACCGAGTGCCATCGACGCACCAAAGGCGACATACGACACAGTTGCGATGCATATGGCCATGACCAGCACGGTGAGGGTGAAGAGCTCGCGCGAACGCAGCCGCGCCACCCGGAGGAGCAGCCACGGCACGAATCGCGCCCCAGCCAGCAGGACGATCGCAGTGAGCACGGCGAGCTTCAGCATGGCGATGCTCATGGTCTGCCAGAGGCTCGCTCCGCCACTGCCGCTCGCTGCCAGCGGTGGCAGCAGGACCAGGACGAGCACGGTGATGATGTCCTCCACGACAAGCCAGCCAACCGCCGCGTGGCCCTCCGGCGTATCCACTCCGCCATGATCCATCAAGGCGCGGAGCAACACGACGGTGCTCGCGACAGACACTGCGACCCCAAGGATCAACCCGGTCTGCCATGTCCACCCGACCGCCACCGCAAGCCCCATGCAGGCCAACGTGGCTGCAGTGCTTTGCCCGAGGGCCCCGGGGACGGCGATGGAGCGGACGGCCATCAAATCCTTCAAACTAAAATGGAGGCCCACGCCGAACATCAGCAAAATGACGCCCATCTCGGCGAGTTGCGCCGCGATCTTTGCATCGCCCACGAACCCGGGCGTGTGCGGCCCTATGGCAATGCCAGCGATGAGATAGCCCACGATCGGCGACAGCCCGATGCGCTTCGCGAGCAATCCGAAAAGGAGTGCCGCGCTCAGGCCGAGGGCGATGGTCGTGATGAGAGAGATATCGTGCATGCTGGAAAAATGCTTAGGATTGTAGTCAGGAGCGCATGCAGGGTGGTCACTACGGGGCGATAGACGCTGTTTCGCGGCGCAAAATCGTTCCGATTTGCGCACGATCTACCATGGCGTGCCCTCAGGGGTATTTTATGAAGCCTTGTCCGCTCATTGCAAGCCCGGCAACGAAGGGGACAACGGGCCGTAAGAAAGAGGACCTGCACATTTCCGCCGATCAGTTGCCCGACGCGGAATTGCGCGCCGTTTCGGGTTTGCTTTTGGGGATGGAAGCGGAATCAATCTGGCTTTAAAAAGGGATGACGTTTCGTATTCTGCTTTGGTTTCTGGCGCTCGGCGTGATTGCTGTAGCGCAGAATGGCCCGGCGTCAAAGCGCGTCCTTTTGCTCTACTCGGAACGGCAGGAGTTGCCGGCCATCCGGGCGATCGACGCAGGGTTGCGAGAGGCGTTTGCAGTGCGTGGAGGCGTGGAGATTTTTGCGGAGTATTGCGACTTTGCGCGGTTTCCAGCGGAGAAGCATAGCGGCGGTCTCGTCGATTTCCTGCGCAGCCGCTATGGCGCGCGGAAGATGGATATGGTGGTCGCCGCTGGGTATGAGGCGCTGCAATTCGCCATCGCAAAACGCGATGCGCTTTTTCCGGGCGTTCTCATCACTTACTGCGGAATCGAGCGGCGCCAAGTGGAGGCGAAGCCGCTGCCGCCGGGCGTGTCGGGTGCGCTGCTTTACTACGACTTTCGCCGCACCGTGGAACTGGCACTCAAGCTCCAGCCCGGCGTGCGCGAGGCGGTGTGTGTATTTGGAACGAGCGGGTTTGACCAGCAGGTGGGAGAGGAGGCGATGGCCGCCCTGGCTACGCATCCCCAACTCCGGGTGCGCGCGTTGAACACGGTCCCGTATGATGAAATACTCCGGCAAGTGCGCACCCTGCCGAGGGACAGCATGGTGCTTTTTGCCTCGATAATGCGTGACGCAGAGGGCCATACGCGTTTCAACCCTCAATCGGTGGCCGAGGTGAGCAATGCCTCGAACGTGCCGGTCTACGGCGCCGCTTCCCACCTCTTAGAACCCGGCCTCATCGGTGGTGCGATGATGGATTATGCAGCCCATGGCCGCGAGGCCGGAACCGTCGCGGTGGCCCTGCTGGATGGAAAAGCGCCACCAGTGCAGAAAGACGCGTCGAATCCGTTGCTCATTAACTGGCCGATGCTGAAAAAATGGGGCATCGCCGAAAGCCGGGTGCCAGCGGAGGCGAACGTGCGATTCAAGCCCCTCACATTGTGGCAGGAGCACCGTGGAACCATCATCGCTATTTTTGCCGTTGTGCTCATGCAGTCGGCTCTCATCGCCGCGCTCCTATTGAATCGCGCCAGGCGGCTGCGGGCGGCACGCGCACTCGCGGAGAGCCAGGAGCGCATGGGGCTTGCCGCAGGTGCCGCCAATCTGGGCATGTGGGTGTGGGACGTCTCTGGTGACGATGCGTGGATGACCGAGCAGGGACGGGCTTTGTTTGGCATCAAGCAGGACGAACGGATCGACTACGCGGCAATCCTCGACCGGGTGCACCCCGAGGACCGGGCGGCCCGCGAAGCGGCAATCAAGCACGCACTGGAGAACCAGGGGGAATACGAAATGGAGTATCGCATGCAATCGCCCGATGGAGGAGTGCGCTGGGTGAGCGCGCGCGGCCGCTGTGTGGGCGCCGCCAACGGACGTGGCAAAAAGCTCCTCGGGGTCTCAATGGATGTGACTGCCCGCAAACAGGCTGAGATCGAAGCAGTGGAGCAGCGCGCCGAGCTGGGCCACCTTTCGCGAGTGGCGCTGGTGGGTGAAATGGCCACCTCCCTCGCACACGAGCTGAATCAACCACTCACCGCCATCGTCGCAAACGCGGGCGCGGCCCAGCGCTTTATCGCGCGTGGCGAAATGGATCCCGATGAACTGCGCGATCTGCTCGCCGACATCGCCGCAGACGGACGCCGGGCCGGGGAAGTCATCCGGGGCATCAAGGGCATGGTTCGCAAAGTGGAGGGCGATCGCCGGGCGCTCAATTTAAATGAGGTCATCGCCGATGTTTTGACGCTCGTGCGCGCAGACGCGCTTGCAAACAACTGCGCACTCGAAACGAGGCTCGCTTCTACGCTTCCGACCGTGTTCGGCGATCCGGTGCAAATCCAGCAGGTCTTGCTGAATCTCATTATCAATGCCTTCGACGCGATGCGCAAAATCCCCGTCCCGCAGTGCCGTATCGAATTGCACTCCCTCCTGCTCGATACCGACACAGTAGAGGTATCTGTGCGCGACTTTGGCCACGGCTTGCCCGCAGATGACCCTGGGAGGGTTTTCGAGCGATTCTTTTCCACGAAGCGCGATGGCATGGGCATGGGACTGGCCATCGCACGCTCCATCATTGAGGCTCACGCCGGGAAGCTTGGCGCAGACAATGTGGAAGGTGGCGGCGCGCGATTCTGGTTTCGCCTCCCAATCCATTTGAAAGTACCCTCGGAGGTGATGTCGTCATGATCCCCGTCAACCTAGTGTGCGTGGTGGATGATGATGCATCTGTCCGCAAAAGCCTTGTGCGGCTCTTCCGCTCGTCGGGCTTTGTGGCAGAGGCTTTCGAGTCGGCGCGCGCGTACTTGGACCGCGCAGAGCATGACGGCCCATCGTGCCTCGTTCTCGACGTGCAGATGCCTGAGCTCACTGGAATCGATCTCCAGCGCGCGCTCCTCGATAGCGGCCGCGAAGAGCAGGTCGTCTTTATTACCGGCAACGGCGACATCCCCATGTGTGCCCAGGCGATGAAAGCGGGAGCGGTGGATTTTATTCCCAAGCCGTTCGAGGATGTAGAGTTGCTTTCCGCAGTGGAGCACGCGCTCTCCCGGTCTGCCGTGAAATGGCTGCATGCAGCCGGTCAGGCGGACGCGCGCGCCCGCATCGCCAGGCTCACTCCCCGCGAGTTTCAAGTCTTCGAGCGGGTCATCGCCGGCAAGATGAACAAGGAAATCGCGGCAGACCTCGGCACTGCACTCAAGACCGTAAAGGTTCAGCGTGGGCGGGTCATGGAGAAAATGGGGGCGGTCTCGGTTCCAGAGTTGGTACTGCTGGCACAAAAAGCGGGGGTCACTCCGTCGGCGGGGTCTTAAGACCAAGGTCCAATATCTTATCAACGGTTCGTACGTTACATTCCAGAGACCCTAGCCCACGACGTGTCCTCTGCTGCCGATATTATCTGCCTGCTCGACGATGAGCCTTCAGTGCTCAAAGCACTGGGGAGGCTGCTTGCGTCTGAAGGACTGCAAACGGAGAAGTTTTCGGATCCTCTGCTTTTTCTGGAGCACGCGCGTTCACACTCCGTACGACTGGCTGTCATCGACATTCGAATGCCCGGAATGACCGGCCTCGAAGTGCTGGAGGAACTACGGACTATGTCCCCGGAAGCTCAGGCCATAATTCTGACCGGCGAACATGACTCAACCCTCCAGGATGCCGCCATGGCAGGGGGCGCTCGCGCCTTTTTTCTAAAGCCATTTAACAACGATGTCTTTCTAAGAACGGTTCGGGAGTCGCTTTCGCCCAACGGTTAGTGATGGCCCGCAGGAACTGCGCATAGGACCAAGGTCCAATAGCCCCGACCGGAATATTCTGTTGGAATATTCATGGAAATCCGTCACTCCAGTGCTGCGGATAAGCCTTTCTCGAACCCTGACCTTCAACCAATGAAAAAACGATCCACCATCCCGAACGCGCCCGTTCTTGCGTCGTGGCGCGCTTAGCCCGCGTTGCTGCTCGCAGTCGCCGCGATGACACTCTCGCCAGCACAGGCACATGCCTCCTTCCTCAGCGGTGAGGCGCTGGACACGATGGCCAATGTGGTCTCGTGGGCTGCCCTCGTCGTGGCACCCATCGCTCTCATCACGGTCTTCTGGCTGGTTCACATCATGCCGGAGAAGATCGCCGAGAAAAAGAAGCACCCCCAGGCGAAGGCCATCGAGGTGCGGGGGGTACTAGCTCGACCATTTAATTCACGCGGGCGTGAGCTGGCACTGGTGAGCTTCACTTCGTAAAGCACCTCGCCAGCGGCGTTAATATAAGTGGCCTCAAGGTGTGCAGGGCGGACGGTGTCATCGGCGGCGATGCGGAGGAAGGTGCGTGGCTCAGGGCGCCCCGAGGATCGGGGTGGGGGATATTGAGTGAGGGAATGGTGCTCGAATGCCGCGGCGAGCAGACGAATTCGTGCAGGTCGTAGCCCGCGCGCCCTTTCGTGCAGAGGTGCCGCGAAACGGTGGAATAGGGGGGCGCGCATGTCCCTCGGTCCAGAGGAGGAGACGCTTCCCTTTAAACACGCCTGCTATTCCTCCCCCAAAAATGTTCTATACAAAAAGATGACTGGGCGTTAATGGCGGCGGTATCCCTCCGCTTTCATGCAACCCCAGGTGCATACCCCTCGAATCTGCATATCCGCGCGTCCATTTTGGTGCGTGGGGACGTTGTTTTTGCGTGATGGGACGAGGTTGCGCGGGTTTTGGCGTTGTCCCTTGGGGTTTGGGACGCGGGGTGGTTCGTTTCACGCGATGTCCCGCAGGGTTTGGGACGTTGCTTCCGGGGTTTTGCAGAGTGGTGCGGGAGCGTTTGCGGGTGCGGGAGCGACTGGTGCGCTGTCCCGTGGAGTAGTTGCGCTGTCCCTTTTGAAATGGGACAGAGGGTTTAACCCGGCGAATGGTACGGATGGGGCTGGGGATGAGGATTTTATGGAGATGGGAGGTCTTTTCCCATGAGGCCGCTGCACTGGGATGAGGTGGATCCTGCGACTGGGGAGATTTACAGATGGGATTCGCCAAATTTGCGGTGGGGATTCGTGCTGGAACCGGGGGATCCCGGCTATGTGCCGCCTGATTTCGAGACAACAGAACCACACAAAAAACCAAAACAAAACCGTACGAGACGCCAACGTTTCTTCCCACCCCGAGTTGCCAACCAAGTGACATGGCTGGACAATTTTGTAACCAAAATCGACGACCATGCCACTGTGCTCGAGATGGCCGCGCCCGCTGTCGCCGCAGCCGTGGCGGATGCCCGATGGCTGGCCTATGTGCTCGGCTCGTGGCTTCCAGCGGTGCGGGCGTGGCAAAAGTCGTGCACGGAGGCGGCGGAGCAGGCGCAGACGGGGACGACGGGCAACGTGATGGCGCTGCCGGTCTTTGTGGCGCCGTCGCTCCCAGGCACGTCTGGCACTCTGCCGGCGGTGGTGCCGGTGAAGGACGGGGCGCTGGATCGGTTGTTCGATCTGGTCGCGAGCATGAAGGAGCATCCGGGCTGCACGGACGCGGTGGCCGCGGATTTGCAAATCGTAGGCCCGGAGGATTCGGGACCGGATTT
>JAYUWZ010000766.1:0-3171 GCA_043753265.1 Verrucomicrobiaceae bacterium | reverse complement strand
GGCGATGGTGAACTCTATGTATTCAAGCCCGGGGAAAAGGACGCAGAACTGCTCAGCCGTACGAAGCTGACGGGCCGGTGCTTTGGCTCGCCGATCGCGTATAACGGCAAGGTTTACATCCAGACCGACAAGAAGCTCTACGCCTTCGGAAAGAAAGGCGACAACGCCAGCGCAGCGAAGGTGGAATGGAAGACCAACTGGGAGGATGCGCCCACCCCAGACACGCTCAAGACCGAAGTGCCGGGATCGTTTACGAAGCTGCAACTCGTCCCCAATGAAGTGCTGCTGGAACCCGGAAAGTCAGCGCAGGTGCGCGTGAGAGGGCTCGATGCCAACGGCTTCACCGTCGCGGAGCATGTAGATATCGCGAAGCTCAAATTTGACAGCTACATCCCGCCCACCGCGCTGGTAAAAGCGAAGATGGAGGGGGGCTTTGATGCGACCGGCAAGCTGGCTGCGGCTCCCACCCGGATATCCAGCGCGGGTGCATTTCAAGGCGTGCTGACGTCGGATGAGAAAGTATCCGGTCTCATGCGTGGCCGCGTGCTGCAGGATCTGCCAATCAAGATCGATTTTGAAAACTACGAACTCAAGGAAACGACCGGCCCCGGCATCGGCCAGGAAGTAAAGGCGCTGCCTCCCACCGAGCCAGGCAAACCCGCGCCTGTGGGCCCGCCGCCGGGTCCCACGAACTGGAACGTGGCTGAGCCGCCGACGCCATTTGCCTATCCGCCGCTGGCCTGGAATGGAGCACGCTTCCGTCTCGATATCCGCAAGGCACCGGGCGAAGGCGAGAACAAGGCGCTCTGCAAAACGATCGATCACAAATTGTTCCAGCGCGCCCAAGTGTTCTTCGGCAAGCCCGACCTGCACGACTACACCATCGAGGCCGATGTGCTGAGCGAGGGCAACAAGCGCAAGGGTTGCGACGTGGGTGTGATTTGTCAGCGCTACATCGTGGCTCTCAAGTTCAACGAGCAGAAAATCGAGATCAACAGCAACCAGGAACGCGTGAAGTTCCAGGAGCCCATCACCATTGAGCGCAACACATGGTACCGCCTGAAAGTGACCGTGGTGCCGAAGGGCAAGGACGGCACGATGACCATTAAGGGCAAAGCCTGGAAAAAGGGAGAGGCCGAGCCGGAGAAGTGGAACATCGAAGTGGACCACGCCACCGGCCACAAGCACGGCTCACCCGGCATCTACTGCCTCACGCCGCAGGAACAGCGCGCGTGGATTGATAATATTGAGGTGAAGGCGAACCAGTAGCGTTCGAAGTCTCTCAAGAGTCTGGAAATAGTGGGTGCCTTGGCGCGCGGGCAGCTGCGTGGAAAGGGGTTTGCTTCTCCGGACGAGAGGTGGCTAGAGGCCGTACGTAGTCCCGCCTTTAGGCGGAAGGAGCGATGAATCTTGCGCACATCTCTCCGCCTCTGCTCTCTGTCACCGCACTCCAAGGCATCGCACGCTTCGTCAACGGTTCCCGGGCTTTGCCCGCGTCACCGCTCGTTCCAGAGCACCCGCAAATTGTGCGTAGCCCGGCCTGCGGCGATGATGTCGAGTTTTCCGTCACCATCTAGGTCGGCGAGCGCGAGGTCTTCACAGGCGGTCTGGTTGTCGTCCACAAGGGTCTCGCGCCACTGGGTGCCCTTTTCGTCGAGCGCAGTCCACACGGCGATGCCCACCTTGTCCCCGGGCTTTGCTCCGCGCCAGCCCACGACGATTTGCGGAGCCTTGATGCCGAGAAGATCGCCGCATGCGAGCGCGTGGCCTTGGATGAGTTTGTCGGTGAGCAGATGGCGGGTGCTCTTGATGCCGTCGTCGGTGGCGGCAATTGAGTAGTAGGCAAGCTGGTTTCCGTGCATGGGCTCCACGCAGGCGAAGCATTCGACAGCACCCAGTTTCAGCGTGCGCACCTCGCCTGCGCCGGCTGATCCGTTGGGTTCGCCGCTGTTTTTTGCCAGCCACGCTTTTGAGAGCCCTCCCCCTGTTCTCGCGCCTTCTTCCGCATGGCCCATGGAGAGTACGCCCTCGCGGCCTCCCAACTTCATCTGCAGACCGTCCTCTGGGACGCCGGGGTCGAAATTGTGCGTTGCGTGCATTGAGTCATCCAGCACCTCGCTTTTCCATTCGGCTTTCGGGTCGGCGGGCTTGCGATACACCAGCACTTTTACTCCTGCTCCTTCACCGTTTTCGTTTCCGCGACCGTGCAGCGGCACGACTACGAGGCCCCACTCCTGCTCGCTGATCTTTGCCCAGCGCATGCGATGGGTCGTCGGCTCCACGCTGGGAAACTTCACGGCTTCCCATGGCTGCGTGCGGTCGGCGGGGGCAACGAGGTAAAAGACCGCGCCGCTGTTCACCGTGTCGCCGGGATTCCACTCGGCGCCTACCGCCACCTCGCATTTCCCGTCGCCGTCGATGTCCTGCGCGGCGATGCACACGTTGTCGTTTTTCGTCAGGTTCTCGGCGAGCACGTATTTCGGCCACTCCACATCGCGCTTGCCGGGATTTTTGTACCAGCGGAACTGCTTTTTATCGGCGAGCAGGATGTCCGGCAGCTTGTCGCCATCGACGTCGGCGACCGCCACGCCGTAGCCGATCTGCACGCCTTTATCGAGGTCCTGTGCCTTGAATTTTGGCTCGGGAGGTGCGGCGTGTCCGGCGATGGAAAGGGCGAGGAGGGTGAGTGGGAGAGCTTTCATGATGGAATGACGAAGGGCTTTTTACTCGTGCTCGTATTTGACGAGCCACGGGTCGCGGGTGGTTTGCTGCCACGTTTTGAGTTTGCCGGAGAGATCGTCAAAAGTGGCCCTGTGTGCGGGATCGGTGGCGAGGTTGGTGAGTTCGCCGGGGTCTTTTTCGAGATCGTAGAGTTCAAATTTTGGGCGGTGCAGATACGCTTCCACACTCCGCTGTCCGTATTTGGTGGCACCGGATTTCACGATGTCCTGCCAGGTGGCACCAGTGAACAGATCGTTCGCAAAGGGAAACGACAACTCGTGCGCGAGGTTCATCGAGAGCTTGTAATTCCCGCTCCGAATGACGCGCACGGGGTAATACATGGTCACCTCGTGGAACGTGTGCGAGGCGAAGACGGGGCCGCGGTCGGCCGGCTTTTCCTCGTCCCAAATACCCGCGAAGTGCTCGGCTTCCTCGTGTGGGGCCACCACA
>JAYUWZ010000765.1:0-3181 GCA_043753265.1 Verrucomicrobiaceae bacterium | reverse complement strand
TTGAGCGTTGGATGTTGGGCGTTGGACGTTTTCCGCCACTTTTCCCTTTGTCCCCACGCAACCTCCGTGCATCGTCCGCCACCCATGATACGTCCACTCGCGTTTCTACTCGCGCTCGCAGGTACGCTGGCAGCGCAGCCCAACGAAGTCCGCAAGTCGCTTTGCCGGATCAACAACACTGCCCAGGAGTTCAACTACCGCACCCCCTGGCTCCCCGGCTCCATCGGCGGCGGCAGCGGCACGGGCTGGGTCGTCGGCGAGCGCCGTCTCATGACGAATGCCCACGTGGTCAGCAATGCCCGCCTCCTCACGGTCGAAAAGGAAAACGACCCCAAGAAGTATGTCGCCACCATTGAGTTCATTGCACACGACTGCGACCTCGCCATCCTCAAGGTTGCCGACTCCGAATTTTGGAAGGATACGAAAGTTCTGGAAGTCGGCGAGGTACCCGAAATCGAAAGCAGCGTCTCCGTTTTCGGTTACCCCATTGGCGGCGATCGCCTCAGCGTCACCCACGGCGTCGTCTCACGCATCGATTTCCGCACCTACGCGCACTCGGTCATGGATTCCCATCTCTGCATCCAGATCGACGCCGCCATCAACCCCGGCAACTCCGGCGGCCCCGTGCTGCAGAATGGCAAGGTCGTTGGCGTGGCCTTCCAGGGCTTCTCCGGCGACGTCGCCCAAAACGTCGGCTACATGATTCCCACCCCCGTGGTGAAACACGTGCTAAAAGACGTGCAGGACGGCACCTACGACCGCTACATGGATTTGAGCGTCGGCACTTTCGCCCTGCAAAACACCGCGCATCGCAAGGCGCTCGGCCTGCCCAATGACGACCGCGGCGTGGTGGTCACCGACGTCGGCGCCGCAAGCGTGTGCTACGGCAAGCTTCGCGAGGGCGACGTGCTCCTGAAGATCGACGGCCTCGATATCCAGAGCGATGGCATGGTGCAACTCAATGGCGAACGCGTGTTGATGGCTGAGGTCGCGGAGCGCAAATTCAAAGGGGACACGATTAAATTCGAGCTCATCCGCGACGGCAAACCTGCGGAGGAAACCGTGACCTTCACCCGCGCGTGGCCCTATGTCCACCAAGCCACCAGCTACTAGCCACCCCGCTACATCGTATTCGGCGGGCTGCTCTTCCAGCCGCTCAACCGCAACCTCCTGGCCAACTACCAGTTCGCCTCGCCCCGAGTCATACACACCTACACTCATTTTATTGAGGACGAACTCTATAAGGACCGCGACGAGGTAATCGTCCTCACCGCCCTCCTTCCCGACCCGCTCAATACCTATCTCGATATGTTTCGCGAGGGCATCGTCGAAACCATCGACGGCAAGAAGGTGCGCAATCTGGGAGAACTCTCAGCCGCGCTGAAGGAGCCCAAGGAACAATACGTCGTGGAATTCGAGGGCATCGGCCGCCCGCTCGTTCTGCGCCGCGCCGATGTCGACGCCGCCCGCGAGCGTATCCGCAAACGCTACAACGTCCTGCGCGAGGAGTTTCTCAGCGAAGACACCAAGTAATACCCTGTTCCATGATTCGCAATTTTCTGATTCTCGCTCTCTCGCTTGCCACCATTCTCCCAGCCTCGGCTCAGGAGAAACCCTCCGTGGTGCGTGTCAATGTCACCACGCAATCGTGGGATTTTCTCCGCCCGTGGGGCAAGCGCCAGCCGCAGACCCGCCGCGCCATCGGCGCGCTCCTTCCCGGCTCCCGCGTGCTGGTCGCCGGTGAACTCGTCGCCAACGCCACCTATCTCGAATTCGAAACCGCCGAGGGCGGACGCAAGGCCCCGGCCACCATCGAGGCCGTGGACTACGAGGCCAATCTCGCCATCCTCAAGACGGATGAAGCCGATTTCCTGAAAGGCATCCCCGAACTCGAAGTGGCCGAGGCCGCCATCGGTGATCAACTCAGCATCTGGCAGCTCGAAAACAACGGACGCCTCCTCGTGACAAGCGGCCCCATGACCACCGCGGAGGTTTCGCCCTATCCGGTCGATGGCCAGTTCCTCATCTACCGCATCACCGCGCAGCTCCAGAGCCGCGACAGCAGCTTCACCCTCCCCGTCGCCAAGAATGGCAAGCTCGCGGGCATCCTGATGAGTTACGACAGCCAGACCAACAACGCGAACGTCATCCCCGCCCCGGTCATCCAGCACTTCCTCAAGGATGCCGCCGATGGCAAATACGATGGCTTCCCGCGCGCCGGCTATGGCTTCAGCCCCATGCGCGACCCCGCGCTCCGCCGTTTTGCAAAAGTCCCCGTCGAAGCGCAGGGCATCTACATCACCGATATCCTCAAGGGCGGCCCCGCCGAAAAAGCAGGCCTCAAGAAGGGCGACGTGCTCACCGCAGTGAATGAGTTTCCCGTGGATCAGGACGGCAACTTTACTGACCCGACTTACGGAAAAATCGCCCTTGGCCACTTGCTCAGCACGCGCCACATGTCCGGCGACACCGTGAAGTTCCGCATCCTCCGTGACGGCGCCGAGCAAACGCTCGAGGTGAAGCTCGCCCGCCGCGACCCCTCGGACTACGTGAGCGATCCCTACATTATCGACAAGGCACCACGCTTTTACATCGTCGGCGGCCTGCTCCTCCAGGAGCTCTCTCGCGAGTGGCTGAAGGGATGGGGCGGCGACTGGCTCCGCCGCGCGCCCGAGCACATGGTCTACGCTGACCGGTATCAATCCGAGCTCTTCCCCGGCAGCCCGCGCAAGCTCGTTTACCTCACCCGCGTGCTCCCCACAGATGCCACCGTCGGCTACGAAGACCTTAGCAGCCTCCGAGTCACCAAGATCAATGGCACTGAACTCCAAAGCCTCGACGACGTCGCAAAGGCCCTGGAAAAACCCGTCAACGGCTTCCACAAAGTCGAACTCGAGGATGACCCCAAAACCATCTACCTCGACGCCGGCGAAGTCGGAAACACCGACAAAACCGTGCAAACACAATACCGCATCCCCACCATGAAACGCCTGGAATAAATATGGCAGGCACAATTGCTTCGCACACATCGAGCACAGGCTTCAAGTGAGCCGTTGCATTGCCTAACCCAACCTATCCTAACCGCTGTCATCTTTGTATGTGGTTCTCCGAAGCGAACTATGATGTTTGTGACGGAGCCCGCGATTGGTGAGCGGAGCGTTGCAACGCCCCGCCCACCGGC
>JAYUWZ010000764.1:0-3182 GCA_043753265.1 Verrucomicrobiaceae bacterium | reverse complement strand
GAGATGTTTACTTTTCGACTGCTGAAGGCGGCCACGGCGTCCCATTTCAACAGGCCTTGCGGGGTGAAGCCTCCGGACTCGGAAAGCTGGCGGTTGAGCTCCTTGGGGGTGACCTCGATGCCGTGCTGGGCGAGCGCCATGGCCACGCAGCACACGGTGCAGCCCACGTCGCCCAGTGTCTCGCTGCCGGTCCCGCCGATTTTATCATCGACCCACCTCGGGTCGCGCTGGCGGTAGATGACTTCTGCGGGGAGCACCGAGCGGGGCACGGAGGTCTCCGAGCGCGGGGCAAGCCGGATGGATTCCATGCGCGGGCGGAAATGCCGCCACGCGAAGAATGCGACGGCGCACAGGCAGAGGGCGGCTGCGGCCAGCGAGAGGACGATTTTGGTGGGGCGGGTCATGGTTGGGAGATTGCCGGGAGCCCGAGCGATGGTGGAGTGGGATGGGTGTGGGTGTGCGAGGGAGTCATTGTTCGTTGGCGCAATACGTTGGAAAGGCGGGGATCTTTCAGAGGGGGGTGCGGGAAATCGCCATTCCGCTGCAACCGGACCCGTGCAGTCGGTCAGCTACACAATTCAGCGTCTTGGCCTTGGCAGCAGACCCGGCGCGTGGCAAGGTAGCCGCATGTCCACGGTCACCATTCAATTGCCCGATCGGCTCAATGCCAATCTCGCCGAACGCGTGAAAACATCCGGCGCAAGCTCCATGGAAGAATACCTCGTTCAACTGGTGGAATGGGATGTGGCAACCGGGGAATTGGATAGCGTGCTCGAAAACCGAATGAACGGCCCCTTTGAGCCTATGGAGGAGGATTGGAAAGAACGCGTCCGAAGCGCTGCCGCAAAACGGAGCGAAACGTGAGAATCGAGCGGCATCCTGCTGGAAAAGGTAGTTCAAAGTTGGCGAGGTAAGTAAGAAAGTGGCTCTGAAAATTACGCCAGTTCTTGGAGTGCGGCTGCCCTCCGCCGCTTTGTAGGCGGGAGGGATTTCTAGGAAGGCTGGTAGGAATACTTCCCCTATGGCTTTCGGCAGTTCAATCAAACCGCCGCCTCCTTCGCCCATCATCCAAAGCGGCAGAGGGCTGCCGCACTCCAAAAACTGGCGTAACTTTTGGCACTCCTTTGCTGATAGCTCCCACTTTCAATCGCGCCCAAACGGGACGGAGACGAGGTTTGCCCCTTGTCCGCGCACCGATCCTGTGGCATTATTCAAACATGGAAGGTATGGAGTATAAGGAGGGAAGGAATGGAACGACGCCACAAACACAACTCATCTGTGGAACACGTGGAGCAATTAGCAACGATCCCGGCCCATCCCGATCCCTGATCCTCAGTCTTCCGGCAATCGCACGGATCGCCGTTATCGCCGATAATCCCCCAGCCTCCTCGCAAAACGAACCCGTGCGCAGAATGCGCAACAACTGCAACAATCCCCAGCCCATTTCACAACCCTCGTTTTTCCAGCAATTTACCCCAGCGAGGTTTCTGCGCACGCACGCGCAACAACCTCGCCGTCCTCGATCCCTCATCGCTCATCACCCATCGCAGCAACCGATCGCCGTTATCGCCGATAATCCCCCACTCACCCCGCAAAACGCACCCGTGCGCAGAATGCGCAACAACTGCAACAGCCCCCATCCGCTCTCCCACGCAAGGTCCACCGCATCTATCGCCGATAATCGCCGAGCGGTCGGGAACGCCTGCCCGCGTTGCCCTTCCGAAGGCGGTGTCGATTGCCACCGCACTCCAAGGCGCTCCGCGCGGGCGCTCCTTCCCATCGCCGTTATCGCCAATAATCCCGCGCACCTTGCCTCAACGCCACTACGGCTTTTTAGGCGCTGGAGGTTTTGCGTCCTCTTTCGGCTTTTCCGTCCCTTTTTTCCCGGCGCGGAAGTTGATGAAGTCGGGCGTGTAGGTGAAGGCTTTCATCACGTCTTTTACCGTGTCGGCGTGCTTTTTCAGCAGTTCCTCGCTGGGGCAGGTGAGGACCACGTAGGCCACGGCTCCGGGCAGTTGCACATAGGCCACGCGTTCGAATTGCGATTTCTCCGCGCCCTCCTGCTTTCCGTGCCGGTATTCGTTGATCCAATAGGAATGCCCGTCGCCGGTTTTGTCCTCGGCCACGCGGGTGGACTTAAATTCTGGATTGGTCTTGGTGTAGTGCGCGAGGGCACTCCCCACGAATTTTTCGCGCTCGGTGTAAGTGGTGGATGCGATCTTTGCATACATCACCACCTCGGAGTCCGCCCAGGTCGAGCCTTTGGGGTAGAGGACGCAGTGAAGGCCCTGCGACACTCCGGCTTTGTTATCGAGGATCCATCCCTCGGGCGCGCTGATTTTAAAGGCTGCCTTCGGCCCGTAGACCACCCCGGCCGGGAAAGTGTCCTGCGCCGTCGCGCTCGAACTCAGGGCCAGGGCACACGCAAACCACGCGGATAGAAATGTCTTCATATGTTGCGAAACGACACACCAAACACGCGGAGGCAGACAAGGGCAAGCCTGTGGGAACCGTTTTCAAACACAGCGGCCCGCTCAAAACCTTTCGTCATTCGGGCTTCTTCATTCTGCCTATCCTCCCCGCCCCACGGCGGTTTACATCCTCACATGCTCACCCGCGCCCTCTTCCTGCTCCTTGCCTGCACGATGCCCGCCCTCGCCGAGGACTGGCCGCAATGGCGCGGCCCGCGCCTGGATGGGCGCAGCATGGAGACCACCTTTCCGACGACATGGAGCAAGACGGAGAACATCGCCTGGCGCACGGAGATTCCGGGCACCGGTCATGCGTCGGTCATCACTCATGGCACCCGGCTGTTCACGGTTTCCGCAGTGCAGGAGACGCAGGAGCGCATCCTCCTCTGCCTCGATCGTGCCACGGGAAAAATCCTGTGGCAGCAGGCGGTCAGCAAATCGCCGATGGAGCGGGTGCATCGAGAGAACAGCCACGCAAGCAGCACGCCAGCCTGCGATGGCGAGCGCGTGTTTTGCACATTCCTGGAGGGTTCCCAGGTCGTGGTGGCGGCGTATGACCTCGATGGAAAGCAGCTCTGGCTCAAGCGCCCCGGCTCTTTCAGCAGCGTGCACGGATTTTGCAGCACGCCGATTCTTTACAAAGACAAGGTCATCGTGAATTGCGACCACGATGGAGATGGCTACATCGTCGCCTTTGCGCGCACGGATGGG
>JAYUWZ010000763.1:0-3189 GCA_043753265.1 Verrucomicrobiaceae bacterium | reverse complement strand
CCACCTCGATCATCCGTCCCACGCGGACGCTCTTGGCGCCGGGCAGGCCGTGGTGGCGCATGGCGTCGCGCACGGCGACACCCTGCGGGTCTAGAATGCTTTGCTTGGGCATGACTATGACTTTCGCTTTCATGGAGCCAGGCACCATACCGCCACGCGTGCGGGTGACGAGTGGAATCTCACTTTCGGCGCATCATGAATGAGAATTTGGGTTCGATTGGCATTCCCCTCGCGGCAAGTTCACCTGACTGCGACCTTCGGAAGGCTCTCGCCGATTTCACTTCGGTGAACAGGCATGTATCGGTAGTAGACCTCCAGCATGAGGATGCAAAGGGTCGTGCGGTAGACCTGCCCGGTGATTTCGTTGCTGCTCTGAAGGTTGCCGTGGCCCGCCGCTTTCATGACCGGCCAGTCTCCTGCGGGAGACTGCGCGGCGATGATTTCCTTGGAAAACTTGGTCTCCCAGTGGGACCAGGCCACACCGCCATACATGAGCATCGCTTGTGTGTTGTAATACCAGGCATAGAGATCGCCTTTCTCCCCCTGGTATTGCACGGGAAACTCGCGGTCGCTCTTGTCTTTGATGAATTCCACCGAGCGCCGCAGATCCTTTGCACGTGCGCCTTTCCAGAATAGCTCACACACCACCCCCACGCCCGTGAGGCTGTAGCGGTCCTCGGAGTTGCGATATCCGTATCCTCCATTCGGTCCCTGGACCCGATCCAAATTTTTCATGGCTTGGTCGAGTGCATTGTCCACCCCGGGAAGGTTGAGTCCTGTGAGGTGTGCGGCCTTAAGCGCCTGCACCTGCCAGCCGGAAACCGAGGTGTCGCCCTGGGTTTTGTCGTAGTTATACATCCAGCCGCCATCCGGGCTCTGTCCCTTTACGATGTATCCCACGGCTTGTTTCAGCAACTCCACCACCCGGTCCGCCTTCTCGTCATTCCAGCCCTTGTGCATCGAGAAATATTCACCCAGGGCGTAAGTGAGGATTGCGTGCTCATACACGCCAGCGTTGCCGGGGCCCCAGTTGTCCTTGGTCATGGAAAGCCGTCCTTCGTGCTTGGTCCCCTGCTCCATCACCCAATCGATGGCGTTATTAACAGAATAACCGAACTCTCTCGACTCGGCCGTTTCCCCATGACCGAGAAAGCAGAGCAAGGCGAGGCCGGTCATGGCTCCCTTGTTTCGGTCACCCCACGACCCGTCTTTGTTTTGGTGGTCGCGCAACCAGCGGAGTCCGCGCATTACAGCCGCTTCGCTGCCTTTCGGGGGGACGGGCTTTCCTGGTCTGCCTGTCATATTAATTTCTCCGCCAATCCCTTTCAGGAAGCGATCGCCATAGTCCGGAGCAATGCCTGCGGGAGGTCTTTGGGGAAGGTTAATCGGCTGTTCACCGCCACCGGTTAGATTGGGAAATGGAATGTCGGTAAAACCGATTTCGGGGCTGGGACCCTTAACCGTAATGGGAATGATTTGGGATTTGGGCTGGGGTAGCTGCGGTGGTGTTTCGGGTTGAGGCGCGCTGGCAAATTTCGTTTCCACCGGCTTATCGTTTTCGTCCGAAGGTCTGTCGATTTCCGGAACAGTGACGCCCGATGGCACCTGGCCTTCCGGAATGAATTCCTCGGGTTTCGGTGTCACCAACACGATGGTGCCGGCCAGTGCGAGCAATCCCACGTGCAAGAGCAGTGAGAAGGTGAAGGAGCTTGAGTTTTGCAACCGATCGAGCAATCGGGGCGTGGGGGTGCGCGGAGTGGAGGTGTTCATGGGCGTGGATGTGGTTCAACGCGAACACGGCCATCCATGGGACCTTATTAGGCCCGGCGCGTGAAAAGGGTGTTAGGCATCAGCTGCAAACTTCCCGTTCCTATGTGACGCTTCGTTCCTCCTGCCCGGTGCTGGCTATCTATTCGTCTTTCGCCAGCATTTCCACCAAGCGCTGACGCTCGATCCCAAACCCGTGCATCACTCCCCTAATACGTCCCCAAGCCTCCGAGTTGCCAGGGCCGCGCTTGGTCGCGGCGATCATGAGATTTTTTCCGGTGTGCTCGCTGGAGATGAATTCAAACACCTTTGTTTCGTATCCACATGCCTCCATGGCCATCGCGCGGATGCCGTCGGTGAGCAACTCCGCCTGGCGCTCGGCAAGAATGCCGTGGCGCAGTACCTCTGTGAGCGCGGGTGGGGCGACGAGCTGGCGGCGGACCTCCTTGTGGCAGCAGGGCGCGGCAACAATGAGCGAGGCCCCGGCACGCACTCCCGCCGCGAGCGCGGCGTCAGTGGCTGTGTCGCATGCGTGCAGCGCGATGAGGATATCGAGCCGCTCGGGCAGCGGAAAATCGTCAATGGTGCCCGGTACAAACTTCAGTCCTTCAAAGCCCACTTCGCGTGCGGCCCCATTGCAAAACTCATCCCCGCATCGACCGAAGCGGCGGTGCCGCCGGCGACCGCGCCGTTCTTGCCGCGAACGGGATCGCGCGGGATCAGTGCATCGTTCGGTGTGCGCTTTGAAATCTGTTGGGCCGTTCCACAAGCGAGGAGCATGCCGAGAAGTGTGAATATTGCAAGAGGCCGCCGCATGGCCACGATTGTAGCGCCGTTCATATAATGGTTGAGGTATGGAGCAGGACCAAGCCAAACGCGACACCTTGCGGGAAAACGTGGAACCGCAGCCGGAAGATCAGCCCATGCTGTATTGCCCGGTGTGCAGCCTCCGCCTCGAGCAGCTCAAATGCAAGCTGTTCTGCAAGCAGTGTGGCTATTACATGTCCTGTTCCGATTACTACTGAGGGACACTATCGATGAGTGAAGTTGAGGAATTGCTGGAACGATTCCGGCGCGGCGGCGAGTTTCTCGCCTCCCTGACAACGGGCGCCGCCGGCGCTGAGCTGGACTTCCAGCCGGAGCCCCGGGGCGATGGGCGTTCGCTCGCTCGTCTGTCACCTGATGGATACCGAAATGGTGGGCCATGGCCGCTTCAGCATGATGATTGCCGAGGATAACCCGGGCATCGTTCCTTTCGACGGAAATGCTTGGGCGGAGAAATTAAACTACCGCCAGCGCAAGTTTTCCGGAGCCCTTGAGATGTTCCGCCGCGTGCGTGCGGAAAACTATGAATTGCTGAAAGACCTTACACCGGAAGCATGGAGCCGTCAGGGGACGCACGCCGTTACCGGGCCGATCATC
>JAYUWZ010000762.1:0-3192 GCA_043753265.1 Verrucomicrobiaceae bacterium | reverse complement strand
CGCGAGTCGGCGGGGTCCTTCGCAATCTTGCTGGGGTAATCGAGCTGAATCATCGCCGCGTACCGGCCCACGATGGCGGCCTGCCGCTGTTCCTCGCGGCGGACTTCCTGCATTTCCTCATCGGAGTAGCGGGCATAGGCCCCGGTGCGCGCACTGCCCGCGCCATTCGTGCAGGTGACGCCGCCAAACCAGTCGGTATCGCTATGATAGCAGGCGGAGATGCCGTGAAAGGCCATGAATTCCAAATCGTCCTGGTGCGCGCCCACGCCGAGATGCGTCACGCGGGCCAGCGCCGAGGGAAGCGGCTGGGCGTCGGGAACGAAAGTGTCGGCGGTAGGTAGATGGAATTTCATGCAGTGGCGAAACGTGCGGTATAGCGGAGGACACAAACTCGGCGAGGAGAAATCAATTTCACTGCCACCGGTTTACCTTCGCGCATTAAACACATCTGCCCCGACTGTGGCAATCGTACGGAACGATGCCTTTCTTGGCAATCCACCGCTGTTCAATGCCGGCCTTCGATTTCTCCTTTCCTCTGCGCACCCCGTGAATTGTATAGGGCTCATGACCGCCCGTACCCTACTCGCTCTATCCGTTTTTTCCGTCGCCGCGCAGGCCGCCGACCAGGTGCTCGTGGAAGCCGAGGCTTTCAAGGAGCATGGCGGCTGGTCGCTCGATACCCAGTTCCTTGAGACCATGGGCTCGCCCTATTTGCTCGCACACGGAATGGGCGAGGCCGTGAAGGATGCCACGACGACGATCACTTTTCCCTCCACCGGGAAGTGGCGCGTGTGGGTGCGCACGATGGACTGGGTGGCGCGATGGAAAGCCCCAGGCACGCCGGGAAAATTCCAGCTCCTCGTGGATGGCAAGCCGCTCGCCGAGACCTTCGGCACCAAGGGCGCGGGCTGGGACTGGCAGGATGGCGGCACCGTCGAAATCACCAAACCGCAAGCCACGCTGACGCTGCGCGACCTCACGGGATTTGCCGGGCGCTGCGACGCAATCTATTTCAGCAAAGGCGACCTTCCGCCGGACGCCAAGGTAAGCAATGATCCGAATTCGCAGTGGCGTGTGAAATTGCTCGGGCTTTCGGAGAAGCCTCTCGATGCCGGCAATTTCGACTTCGTGGTGGTGGGTGGCGGCTATGGTGGCACGGGCGCGGCCATCGCGGCTGCGCGCATGGGCTGCAAGGTGGCGCTGATTCAGGATCGCCCTGTGCTCGGTGGCAATGGCTCCAGCGAGGTGCGCGTGTGGGCCATGGGTGGCATCCGGCGCGGGAAGTACCCCATGCTCGGCGAGATCGTGGAGGAATTCCAGGATCGCGCGAAGCTCTCGCCCGGCACCTATGAGGAATTTGGCGACGACAAAAAGGAGAAGCTCGTGCGCGACGAGCCGAACATCTCGCTGTTCTTCAATCACAAGGTGACCGGGGTCGAGAAAAGCGGCGCGAAGCTCACGGGCGTGGTGGCGCTCGACACCAGGACAGGCGAGCGCCGCAAGTTCGGCGGCCGTTTTTTCTGCGACGCCACGGGCCACGCATTTGTCGGCGCACTCGCCGGGGCGGATTCCACGATGAAGGAGACCGAGCATCTAGGCATGTCGAACATGTGGCGCTGGAAGAAGACCGGTGCGCCCACGACCTTCCCCGAGGTGCCCTGGGCGCTTCCGCTAAACATGGAGGACTTCCCGTATCCGCAAAAATTCCACGCGCAATGGTTCTGGGAGAGTGGCTTCGACAAGCACCCCATCCTGGAGCTCGAGGAGACGCGCGACTGGAATTTCCGAGCCATCTACGGCGCGTGGAACGCCATGAAAAATGGTGGAGGCAAGGCCGACCACTCGGATGCCAAGCTCGAATGGGTGGCCTACATCGGCGGCCCGCGTGAAAGCCGCCAGCTCCTCGGCGACGTGATCCTGAACCGCGAGGACATCGTGAGCAAAAAGGATTACCCGGACGGCACCGTGCCGACCACGTGGGACATCGATCTTCACTACCCGAAGGAGCAGTATGCCAAGGGCGTCGCGAAGGATGACCCATTCATCTCCCGCGCTGCATTCGACAAGGCCGTGGACCGCCAGCACGGGTACCCCGTGCCCTACCGCACCTTCTACTCGCGCAATGTGGAGAATCTCTTCATGGCGGGCCGCTGCATCAGCGTCACCCACGAGGCCCTCGGCACCGTGCGCGTGATGAAAACCGGTGGCATGATTGGCGAGGTCGTCGGCAAGGCCGCCAGCGTCTGCATGCGCAACGATTGTACGCCCCGCGAGGTGTATGAGCGCTACTTCCCGGAACTCCAGGAGCTCATGAAACTCCCCGGCGCCGCCCGCCGAGCAACCTACAAGGACACGCCCGCGCTGCCTGCAAACTACAAGCCTCTCGCACCCGTGGTTCCCACCGCCGATGGCGAGGAGGCTCCAGCCGGCCCAGCCGTGAACACGCTGCCCGGCCTCGCACTCGACGACTCCCAAGCCAAGCTCACTGGCAAGTGGGGCGGCGGCGCAGGCCTGCCCGGCTACTTCGGCGCCGGCTACCGCTACCGTGGAGGAAAGGAGGAAGGCAGCGCCCGCTACGAATTCACCATCAAGGACTCGGGCAACTACGAGGTGCGCATCAATTTCGCGCCCCACGAAAACCGCGCGACCAAAGCGCCCATCAGCGTCGAAGCCCCGGCGGGCAAGAAAACCGTCTTCGTAAATCAGCGCATGACTGCACCGCTGGAGAAGGGCTTCCTCAGCCTCGGGGTCTATCGCTTCGAGGCCGGAAAGCCCGCCGTGGTGGTGATCGGCGACGGCTCCGCGGACGGCAACGTCCACGCCGACGCCGTACAGCTCATCCCGGCGAATTGACCCTGTGTCACGGGCAGAGTGATTTTCTCACATCTCACGTTTCTCTTCTCACCTCTCACGCTATGGTGGGCTGCATGAGGGATCTCTAAATGAAGCTGCCCGTCATCGAGGGAATCATCAAAAGGCGGATCCTTGCGAATTACCGCATGGACCCGGCTGTGATTGCCCCGCTGCTGCCTGCGCAGTTCCGGCCCAAGCTCCACGCGGGGTTCGCCATCGCGGGCATCTGCCTCATCCGCCTCGAAAAAATCCGCCCCCGCGGCTGGCCGGCCATGGTCGGCATTTCGAGTGAAAATGCCGCGCACCGGGTGGCAGTGGAATGGGACGAGCCGGATGGTG
>JAYUWZ010000761.1:0-6851 GCA_043753265.1 Verrucomicrobiaceae bacterium | reverse complement strand
GACTTCTTTCACGAGGCGCGAACTCACGTAGCTGTAGTCCTCGCGCGGCATGAGGAAGAGGGTCTCCAGTTCCGGCGCAAGGCGGCGGTTCATGAGCGCCATTTGGAATTCGAACTCGAAGTCGCTAATCGCGCGCAATCCGCGAATCAGGGCCGCGGCTTTCTGCTCGCGCGCGAAGTCCACGAGCAAGCCTTCGAAGCGTGCGATTTTGACGTTTGGAAAACTGGAGGACGCCTCGCGAAGCAGCTCCATCCGTTCATCCGGCGAGAAAAGTCCCCGCTTTTCGGCGTTGTACGCGACGGCAAAAATGATCTCGTCGAAAACCTTCGCCGCACGGACGAGAACGTCGAGGTGTCCATTGGTGACGGGGTCGAAAGAGCCAGCGTAAATTGCGCGTCGCACGGCGGGAGTGTGGCGGGGGCGACGGCGGAGCGCAAGAGCGCCAATTTGAGAAGCCAAGGCATCGAAGTTTCGAGCAGGACGCTTCGATTATGTGGATACTGGTCGTCGAAAATCAGACTAAACCTTCGAACGAAGAGGTAACTCGACCCTACTTCCACACTCCGCATTGCAAGCGGGCACGCTTGCTGCAATCTCCGCCCTCATGCCTGAAAATGTGCCACCCTCCGGAGGGATGATCCAGCGCTTCAACCGCGTCCAAACCCTCTCCGGCATCGCGCAATTCGTCGGGGGCACCCTGCTCCTCACAGTGGTCTGGATTGCCTTTCGCATTGCGGGCCAAATCCTCCACACTTTCACGGACAGCGAGGGCCCGAGGAAGTTCGCCGCATTCGTCCCCGCTCTCCTGCTCGGCCTCGGTGGCTGGCGCTGGTGGAAGGGTGGCGAACGTTTCCGAGTGTTCAAGGACTCCGCATTTCACACGGCGCTCCTTCAGCAGCGCGGGCAGGACGACTCCATCATCGTCACCGGGCCGGGCGAGCATTCCATCGACGGCTTCCGCGACTTCTTTGCGCATATTTTTCTACTCGGGCCATGGCTCGTCTTCAATGGTGTCACCATGGTGCTGTCGCGGCTGCCTGTCCTGGGCGACCTCGAAGAACGGATGGAGCGCATGCTCCAAAGGCTGCGGCTATCCGGAAAATGGGAATCCGCTGAACATTACAGCGACTACGCCGAGGAGGTCGGCGCGCTCATCCGCTGCAGCCTCGTGGATTTCAGCCCCAGCAAGTTCATCCTCCGGGCTGCTGATGGCAAGAACCCGCCGCCTGAGAGCGAGGTTTAGAGGCAGACTACGCCTCGAATGAACTTATATTACACCCTATTCAGCGGCGGGGTTGCGTGAGCAATTCTGGATTTGCCTCAATCTCCGCAAGCACCCTCGACATCTCGTCGAAGACCTCTGGAAACCCGTTCCTCAGATGCACTTCAAACACGAGCATCTTGGAAAAGTAGTCATAAGCGATGCGCCGCCGCGCGACCTCGATATCCATGGTGGCAGCTCGCCGCAACTCCTTCAAAAAGGTGTCCGCCACCGCAATGCGCTCGCGGATCGTTTTTCCGAGTGGGATGTTCGCCTGGTATTTCTTGAGAATGGTTTGCAGTTCGAAATCTGTGACAGCTGTTGGAGTGAATCTGCTGAGGCTTTTTGAATTCATCATCAGCATCGCAAGCTCGGTGGTCCGTGTGCGTGCGTTTTCCAGGGTCATCGCTTCATCCGTATAATCTCCCCATCGCACGGGCTCCCATTTCTTGATACTATCCAGGCGGTAGCAAAAGCGCCGGACTTGATCCACCAGCTTGCCTTTTTGAAAATCGGCCTTCTCAAACTGAAGATAGCTCGCAATGGCGATGACCTTCCCTGTCTTCATATGCACCACCGGGCTGCCGCTGCTGCCGGGCACGATCTCCGCGGAGATTTCCACCAGTTGCGGACCCAGCCCGACTACCTTGCCGGAAAGCGGATGAATCACCCCTGAGCCGTCGGGATTGCCCAGCACCACTACATCGTCGCCGATGGAGACCAGTCGATCCACTCCCATCAGGACATCCATCGCCTCCGTGCCTTCCGGCATGCCGTAGGCCATGATATCGTGCTCTTGGGCCGCAGCTGCCGTGCCCACCCGCAACTGAGTGCCACTTGGGAGGGTAAACGTGGGGTTTACCGTCCCGGCGACCACGTGCTGATTGGTAAACACGCACGTTTTGGTCCCATACCTGGCAACGAAGGAGCTGCCCGAGCGGTTCTGGTCCCGTACAAGGGCGAGACAATTGGAGTACTTCCGGGTCAATTCCGCCACAGTCCATTCCGCACGCGCAGTGGCGGCCTGAATAAAAAGCAGCAGGAATAGAAAAAACCGGGTCATCGATTGGGCGCGATCAAGGGAGAGAACAGAATCCGTGCCCACCCAGGCACATGAAGCGTCAGGGGGAAAAGAAACTGGCCGCCCGGATAACCGGGCGGCCAGCCTGAAATAATATTAGAAGAGGGGCTTAGTAGCCTTCGCCACCGCCGCCGCCATAGTCGCCACGACCGCCGCCGCCGCCACCTTTGTAGCCGCCGCCGCCACCACCGCCACCGCCGCCGCGGAATCCACCGCCGCCACCGGGACGATCTTCTTTCGGACGGGCGATGCTCACGCGAACAGCGCGGCCATCGATTTCTTTGCCGTCCATGGCTTTCACGGCTGCCTCGGCTTCATCCGGGGTGCCCATGGTTACGAAGGCAAACCCGCGGGACTTGCCAGTGAATTTATCCATCATCACCGCAGCTTCGGTGACGTTGCCAAACGGAGCGAAAGCATCCTGAAGAATGCCGTCCGTGGTAGTCCAGGAAAGGTTCCCGACGAATAGTTTGTTGCTCATTTACTTGTGACTGCCGATAGGTCGCTGACGCTTGCTGACTGTTTCCGACTATCGGATTTCGGCCGCGCCCCGGACATCCCGGCTGCACGTCCACCAAGTCACTAAACGAACTCGCTGACTCAAAACTGGCGAGCGGATGTTGAGACTTCTTTAAGAAAAAGCGAGCATTTTTTTCTGCCATTTTAAGGATCTCTTTCGAGGGCTCACACCGAGGAAACCAACCGTAGGAAGAGGAGGAGATGGGCGATTTCCCGCTGCAATATCCCGGACACAAGGGTGGTCTGTAACATGCAAAGGGGATTGCAGCTCAGGTCATTTACAGGCTAATACATGGCGTTTAAGCCCATGAAAACGACACTCGCCCTGCTTGCCATCCTGCTGTCCCCCTTCGATAGCCAGGCCCAACAGCCCGCCCCGAACCCAGTCCCCGAGTCGCTCAAGCCGCAGTTTGCCCTGATCCAGAATACCTACCCCAAAGTAGAGGCAAAGCGTTTCCCAAAGGCGCCTGCCGATTCCGTGTGGCTTTTTCGCTCCGCCACAGCGGCGTCCGGTACTGTCGAGGTTGGCTTTCAGGGGAGCGAGGTCGTATATATGGTCTTCCGCCGAGGGACTGGCGGGACGGGCTGGAAGCCCGCTGAAATCAAAGCGACTCACATGATATACCATAGGGAGCTGCTGAAGGAAACCTACGACAGGTACACAGACACGTTCTCCAAGTACAATCACTCCGTGGCACCGCAGATCAACGCCGCCGTGATCACGCGCAAGGATTTTGAGGCGAAGGCGCTGATGTCGGGGAGCTAGGAAGCGCTGACTAAAACGGGCCGCGCCGTGAGGCTGAGTAGCCGGCCCCTTCAGGGCATTGGCCTATAATATAGATTACCTGGGGCGGCGCTCGTGCCTCGCTAGCCCCAGGCTGGAATGGAACCGGGCCTTTGGCCCTCCATTGGAGACTTACTTCCCGACCGGCTTTTCCCGCAGGGCCATTGCCACGGCCTCGCTAATTTTGCCATTGGCTGCCAGGCGGTAGGCCGCTTCCCGGAGCACGCGTGGAGCAGCACTGGCTCCTTGTGCGGCGTCGAGCAATACCTTGGTGGATTCCGCGATGTCGCCCTCCTTTTCGAGCAAGTGCGCGAGTTCCAGCGCGTAGCTCGCATTATCGGGGGAGACGCGCCATTTCTCCTCCAGCGACGCGCGGGTGGCATTTTTGCCCGGGACGATATCCGCAGGCTCGGGCACGGCGGCCTTGTAGATTTCCCAGGCGCGCGCGTCCTGCTTCCACCCGTGCAGCAGGCCAACCCATGCGCGAAAATCCTTCGCTGCCCGGGCGGGATGGGCGGCTATCCAGGCTTCCAATTCCTTTGGCGAGGACCAGCGCGAGGCATAGCGGTAATACACCGTGGCGTCGTCGTCTGACACCTCGCCCATGGCTGAGCGCTCCCACCAGATGTCGAAAAAGCCGCGCACGTTGGCATCCGGCTGCTTCAGTTCTTCCACGAGGACCTGTGCGTAAGCAAGGGCGAGAGCGGGACGAGACTCTACGAATTGTCCCCAGAGCACGAGTGAGCCCTTCACCCCTGCCGTCTCACGCACGCCGCTGCGCAAAAGCTCGCTCCATTGCCGGCCCGCGCGCTCCACAGCGTCCTGCCACAGACCGATGGCCTCCGCCGGAAAGTGCTTCGCAACTGCGCGGGCCTGCATTTGCGGAATCCACCACGCCGAGGGGAGCAGACGGCGCGCCGCTGCAAAGTGCCGCTCCGAGCGGGGCCGATCTGCAGGGGCAGACTCCAGCGCGCGCACCCCGGCATACTGGCGCATCCAAGCATCCAGAGGAAACCAACGCAGGCTGCTTTCCCAGTCGGCGAGCGTGGGCTTTTCGCCACCGGGACGCGTCTCGCGATTGAGCAGCATCGTGGGAGCCAGCGTGGACCAGGAAAGCGTGATTCCTAAAAACGGGAGCGCCCAGAATGCTGCAATTCCCAGAGGAGCCAGCGCCACAGAGCGCGACACGGGCACCGGCTCACGGAGCGGGAATGCCACGGCAAGCAGTGCGAGTGCAAAGCCCGCGGTAGCCCAGCGATGGCCGGGCACGTCGATGACCGCATGCGCGAGCAGCGCAATCGCACCGGCGAAGAGGCCGGCAGTGAGGTAAAACTCGCGCCTTTGCTCCATCGCGACGCGGAGGTTGCGGAGGACGAACCATCCCAGTGCAAGGGCTAGCAACGCGACAGGCACAGCACCGAGTTCCGCGAGCCATTGAATCCAACTGCTCTCGGGGTGAAGCACGGTTTTGCCATCGAGATCGAAGCGCTGGTAGAGCGGGAAAAGCTGTGTGAAGGTATCCACGCCGTGCCCGAAAAGCGGCGCATCCCTCCACATGCCCAGTGCCTCACGCCATATGAGCACGCGGGTTTCGTTGGACACGATGCCAGCCTCCACCGAGCGGAAACGCTCGAGTACCTTGCCTCCAAAAATCGCGACACCCGCCGCGGCGATTGCGACAATCCCCAGCGCGATGAGGATGGTGCGGCGGTCGCGTTTTCTCCAAATGACGAGCGCGAGCAGCGTGCCCAGCCCCGCGCCAAATGCCAGGAGTCCGCCCCGCGATTTGCCTGCGAGCAGTGCACCCAACATCAAGAGCAGCCCTATGCCGCCCGCCACGGCAAATGCCGTCTTCTTCTTCAACACCGCCCACCACACACACCCGGCCATGCACACTCCGGCCATCGCAAGAAATGAGGAGGTGTGGTTGCGATTGGGGAATGGGCCCCAGCCAATCCAGCCCTCGGTTTCGCGGATGCCGTAAATGGCCGAGGGGCGGGCGGGGTCTACCTTCATGGCAAAACATACGAGCGCAAGCATCACCCCCGCTCCGGCGAGCACCCACGTCATCCACACACGGCGGTCGCCATTGCCCGCGAGCGTGCGCACCCATTGAAACCACAGAACCGCAACCGCCACGATGAGCAGGGCATCGAGCACGCGCGCGGGCTCGGGGTGATGCGTCCATGGGAAGGCCACGCTGATCTCCGAGCGCCAGCGCACGCTGCCAAAAAGAGTGGAGGGGGCCAACTCCTTCACGAGCAGCAGCGCCGCAACCACGAAGGCAAAACGACCGCCTGCCTTTGTGAAGCGAGGGAGCGAAGGCGGTGCGAATAGCACGCCTGCTGCGAAGATGAAAACGAGCACTACCTGCACCACGCGATCCACCGCGCCAAAGAGCAACGGCCCCAGCACAGCCATCGCGGCAAAGAGTAATAAGGGAACCCAGAAAGCCCAGTCTAACTGCCAGGATGAGGAGGAGGCGGACTTACTGCGCTTGCGGCGGTGACGGATGCGACCGCTGCGATGCTCTTCCTGGGGTGCGTCTGTGGGGTCGCGCATGCTATCTGCGCCCCCAGCGATCCATTGCTTTTACAAAGGCGGGGCGAAAGCATTCCGCAAGCCGCTGCCACTCTCCCTCGGTGCCATTTGAGACAGCCCAGGTTGATCGCGTTGGCTTTGCCGTTGCCCACCGTCGAGCGCGGCGCGTCCAACCAATGCAGCCCGATCAGCGTCAACCAACCATCGGCCTTCGTCAGATTGTTTACGCGCGTTTGGCGCCACATTAAAACTTGCTGATCGGCCGACGGCGTTGGGCTTGCAGTAGGGTTTGCCGCAAAAGTCGCGGCAGCGAGCGCAAGTATTTGGATGGTTGACATGAAAGCGGCCTGGATAGGTTTTAAAAAGCTTGCGCTGAAGGATGTGGCGCGATTGTGCGCACACAAGGATTTGCACATCGCGATCGGTGATAGCGACCACACAACGCCTTATACCCGCGCGGTTAGTAGCCTTGTTTGTCCAAGAACGCGGGCATCTCGCTCGCCGCGCTGGGCTTGCCAATCAGCCAGCCTTGGAAGTATTCGGCGCCCATGCCGCGCAGCATTTCCGCCTGTTCGCGGGTCTCAACACCTTCGGCAATAACTTTGCAGTTGATCGAGTGGATCATGTTGACGATCCCGCGCGCGAGCGCACAGCAACGCGCATTG
>JAYUWZ010000760.1:0-3201 GCA_043753265.1 Verrucomicrobiaceae bacterium | reverse complement strand
GTGACCTTCTCGATGCCTTCGACGAATACTTTCGCGGGGTTGATCCACGTGCCATAGGCGAGTGAGGCGAGGATGATGGCCTTGTGGGCGGCGTCCCAGCCGTTCACGTCGAGCGTGGGCTCGGACTCCGCGTAACCCTGCGCCTGCGCCTCGGCGAGCGCGTCGGCGTAATCAATCCCGGCCTCGGTCATCCGGGTAAGGATGTAGTTCGTCGTGCCGTTGATGATACCGTGGATGCTCTGGATGTGGTTGCCCACAAAAGACTCGCGCACGGCCTTGATGATGGGAATGCCCCCGGCCACCGCAGCCTCGAAAAACACCGGCACCTGTTTCGCACTCGCGAGGTCAAAGATTTCCTTCCCGTGCTCGGCGAGCAGCGCCTTGTTGCCAGTGACCACGATTTTGCCAGCCTCAATGGAACGGATGATCAGCGCGCGCGCCTCCTCGATGCCGCCCATGAGTTCCACCACGATCTGCACGGAGGGATCGTCCACCACATCCTGCCACTTCGTCGTGAACATCGCTGCGGGGGCGTCCACCGAGCGCGATTTTTTGGCATCGCGCACGGCGATACGGCGCACATCGAGCGTGAGCCCGAGCCGCTCCGAGAGTAGCGCGCGGTTCGAGGCGAGGTGCTTGTACACCCCCGCTCCCACAGTGCCAAAGCCAGCGAGGCCAATGCCGATTTGTTTGATCATAAAATTTGAAAAAGGGGGCGGAATATCGGCGGGACGGGCGGGGTGGGGCAAGCCAAACGTCCGATACAAAACGTCCAACGTCCAACGCTCAACATCCCAATGGTAACTTGTGGAAAGAACGCGTTTCGCGCGGCACGCCCAATTTGCAAGCGACGGGCGGTTGCTGCCAGTAACGGTCGACGGTCTTGGAGGGGTATCCGAAACGAAGGGCTTAAATTGTTTCGCTTTGCCCCGATCGTGATACGGTCTACCTCCATGCCAACGACAACCATCCAAGCAGAACTCCCAAGCGAGTTGACCGCGCGGGCTCTTGCCTTTGTAGATGAAGGCTGGGCGGCTGATTTCAACGAACTGCTTGCAGATGCGCTGCGACGATTCCTCGAGTCGCACTCAGCGCAGGTGACAGAGTCGATGGTGATGGCAGATGTCCAATGGGGCCTGAATGGGAACGAGTGACGCAAAGGGACCGTTGGTGGTCTGCGATGCAGGGCCTTTGATCCACTTGGATGAAGTGGGTTGCCTGGATCTTTTGGCGGACTTTTCCGAAGTTCTTGTTCCAGACGCAGTGTGGCGTGAAGTGCAGCATCACAGGCCGGGTGCGCTGGTTCATTCGAGTGTGCAGTTAAGGCGCGTTGCGCCAAGTCGCCCTGCGCCAGCAGTGATGGAAACTCTTGCTCAAGTGCTTGGACTCCATGCTGGTGAGAGGGAAGCGCTGCGTGTGGCAATGGAGAACCAGCCTTCTTTGCTTTTGAGCGACGACACTGCGGCCCGGCTGGCAGCGGGGAAGCTCGGAGTCGTGACGCATGGTACCATCGGCATTCTGGTTCGAGCAATTCGCAGGCAGCAGCGTTCCAAGGAGCAGATTCTTGTCGTGCTGCGCTCGCTGCTAACCCACTCCACGCTCCATCTAAAGCGAAGCTTGCTCGATGAGGTAATCCGGGAAGTGGAAGCTGGAGCCTGAGGTTCATTTCTACATCCCCAGCACCTTCACGAGGAACGACAGCGAGTCGGTGGTTTCCTCGATGACTTTTTTCAGCGCGGTGCCTGCTCCGTGGCCGGCGCTGGTCTCGATGCGGGCGAGCACGGGTGGGCCCCCAGCAGCCTGGCTCTCTTGCAGGCGGGCGGCGAATTTGAAGCTGTGGGCGGGGACTACGCGGTCGTCGTGGTCGGCGGTCATCACCAGGGTGGCGGGGTAGCGGGTGCCGGGCTTGAGCTGGTGGTAGGGGGAGTAGGCGTAGAGTGCTTTAAACTCGGAGGCGTCCTCGCTGCTACCGTAGTCGCTTTTCCAGGCCCAGCCGATGGTGAACTTGTGGAAGCGCAGCATGTCCATGACGCCCACTGCGGGGATGGCCGCGGCGAAGAGGTCGGGGCGCTGGGTCATGCACGCGCCGACGAGCAGTCCGCCATTGCTGCCGCCATTGATGGCGAGCTTGGCGGAGGAGGTGTATTTTTCGGCGATGAGGTATTCGGCAGCGCCGATGAAGTCATCGAAGACGTTTTGCTTTTGCAGCTTGGTGCCCGCCTTGTGCCAGTCGGCCCCATACTCGCCACCGCCGCGCAGATTTGCCACGGCATAGACGCCGCCGAGTTCCATCCACACTGCGCGCCCCACGCTGAAGCCGGGGGTGAGGGGAATGTTAAACCCACCGTAGCCGTAAAGCAGCGTGGGAGCGGAGCCGTCGAGCTTCACGCCCTTTTTGTGCGTGATGAACATGGGGACTTTTGTGCCGTCCTTGCTCTTGAAAAAGACCTGTTTCGTCTCATACGCCGCTCCATCAAAATCCACGCTGGCGCGCTTCCATACCTTGTATTCGTTGGTGCCGGTCTCCATCCGGTAGATGGCACCGGGCTCGGTATAGCTGGTGAAGGAAAAGAACGTCTCGGAATCGGTCGAGCGCCCGCCAAATCCGCTCACCGTGCCGATGCCCGGCAGCTTGAGGTCGCGGGGGCCGTCGCCGTGCAGGCCGTAGATTTTCACCTCGCTGCGAGCGTCCTTGAGGTAGTTGCAGATCAGGTTGTCGCCCACGGAACTGACCCCATCGAGCTTGTCAGCGCCTTGTTTCACGATCTCTTTCCATTCGGCGCGTTCCGGGTGCCGTACATCGATGGCGATGATGCGATAGCGCGGCGCATTCAGATCGGTGCGGAAGTAGAAGAGCGGGCCGTCGTTGTCGATGAAGCCGTAGTCGGCATCGAAGTCATTGAGCAACTCGACCACCTTTGATTCCGGGTCGGTAAGGCCTTTGCTGAGGTCTTTATAGAAGATGCGGTTTTTGGGATCGGTGCCCTGTGAGACGTGGATGATGAGATAGCGGCCATCCTCGGTGACGCCGCCGCCGAACCCCCAGTCGCCGTGATCCTTGCGCTCATACACCAGCACGTCGGCGCTTTGCGGCGTGCCAACTTTGTGAAAGTAGAGCTTTTGGAACTCGTTCTTGCCCTTGAGGGTGTCGCCCGTCTTGGGCTCGTCGTAGCGCGAGTAGAAGAAGCCGCTGCCGTCCTT